>VFHF01000224.1 GCA_009392095.1 SAR202 cluster bacterium | reverse complement strand
AAAGAACTGAATGCAGAACGTGCCGGGTTCGAGGGTCAGCGCTCTAAATTGACCGAAGGCCTCGACCCAACATCGCTCCAACGCTACGAGGCGCTAAGAAAATCCAAAGGCGGCCTCGCAGTCGCAAGAGTAGAACGAGGACTGTGCCAGGGTTGCCGTATGTCTCTACCCACCCACCAACAACAGCGGGTTCGTACCGGACAGCAGATGGTTCTCTGCAGCAGTTGTGGCCGGATGCTATTCTTAGTCTGACCCAACCTACCAACCCAGACCAGAAAATGAATGGCCGGTTAAATCGGCCATTTTTCATTTCAGCGGAGCTGCTATTCCCACAGATTGACCCACTTTTTTGCCTATGCTAGAGTTCGAAACGGAGGGTCATGCAGACCGGGTGACCGCCGTCTCGATTTATCGGGAGGGAGGAAAGTCCGGGCTCCTCTGGGCAGGGTGCTGGGTAACTCCCA
Organism: SAR202 cluster bacterium; assembly: GCA_009392095.1. Taxonomy (GTDB): domain Bacteria; phylum Chloroflexota; class Dehalococcoidia; order Lucifugimonadales; family UBA3495; genus UBA9611. The sequence goes on along the minus strand of VFHF01000224.1, from coordinate 2,639 downwards.
GGCCTCGATTCCGGTCCACTCGACCTGGATCGGGGACGGAAAGTGGCACAGAAACATACCGTCCCGACTAGTCGGGATAAGGGTGAAATCGGACGGTAAGAGCGTCCGGCCGTTGGCGGTGACGCAGCGGCGGCTAAACCCCACCTGGAGCAAGGCCAAATAGGGGGACATAGGCGCCCGGCCCGTCCCCGGGTTGGCTGCTTGACTGCGGCGGTAACGTCGCTCCGCCAAAAGTGGACTTCCACCGGCCTAACGGCTGGTGGTTGGGCTAGATAGATGGTCACCGTTCTTCCCTTTCGGGAAGTTCACAGAACCCGGCTTATAGGTCTGCAAAACCCCTCCATATCCTCATTTGGTCAGACTTCCGCTTCTCTCAATCTGGCGGTGTTTCGACCACTAAAACCGTCGGAGCGGTTGATGAATTTAGCGGCAACTATTATGATTGAGTCAGATTCTTGCCCGCCCGTTGATTCGCTGTTTCCGGCAACCGCCACTGGCGATCGGCCGGACTCAGGCCACACCACCAACAGGGGAACTTCCTAACCTTGTACCTGGACATGCATAGTCATTCCGTGTCGTCCGACGACTCCCGGGCCACGGTTGAGCAATACGTAAAATGGATCCAAGTGCTGCGAAAGCGCGGCCATACCGTCGACGGCATCGTGCTAACCGAGCACCGAAAGTTCGACTTTGACAAAGACTATTCCGACCTGGCAGCCCAGTACGATTTGCTGGTGTTAAAAGGCTCTGAACTGGACACCCGCTACGGACATTTCCTGGTCTACGGCGTGACCGAAGCCCTGACCCAAGAGATTGATTTTGGCGACGTCCGCATGGATGCTAGGGCCCTCATGCAGGCGGCCCGCCGGCACGACGCCATAGCCCTTCCCGCCCACCCCGGCCGCTTCGGAATCGGTCTAACCGACTACATTGACCAGGGTGAGTCCTTTGACGACGTGGAGATCGTCGAGCGTTTCAACGGCGGCAGCCGGCCTGGCGAGAACGAACGGGCCGACGAACTCTGCGACAGCCATAACCTGCTGGGCATCGGCGGCAGCGATGCCCACCTGACCAGCCACATCGCGACCTGCATGACCGATTTCAAAGCGTCGATCAGGAAAGAGAACGACCTGGTGGAAGCCCTGCTCAGCAAGGAGTTCCAGGCGATCTGGCTGAAAGACGTCTTAACCGGCGATGCCTCAACTTAAGGAGACAAACCCATGGCCATGGAACTTGATTACGACCGGTCTCTATACGGTGTCGAACACCAAGCCGGTCCCTTCGAGATCACTGACGAGATCATAGACCGGGCCAACAGCAGCACCGGCGAGACCGGCGCTGCATTCTGCTCAGACGAAGGCGCCAACGAGGCCGGATACCGGGGCCGAATCGCTCCTCCGACCCTCTGTTGCATCCTGGTCCGCCAGGTCTCGTTACCGGATGTGAAGGTCAAATTCGGTAAGACGCAGATGCATGCGGGCCAGCGCGTCGAACCCAAGTCCCCGGTCTACGCCGGGGACCTTTTAACCGCATCATCACACCTGAAAGATGTCTACGCCAAGACCGGGCGCTCCGGCACCATGGTCTTCGTGGTCTGGGAGACCACATTCATCAATCAAGACGGCCAGGTCGTGGCCGAGGTCCAAGAGTCCTTCGCCAAGCGAGAATAGCGGCATAGCCGCGTTTTGAGCGGAAAATGGCTGATTTGTGATTAGGCTTGCGGAGCTCGGTTCCAAAATAGATAAGACAGATTCAACCGAGGGAATATTGCCCTACTACGATGAGATAGAACTGGGTGACGAGATCGGACCCGTGGAGAAGGTGGCCACCGACAATGAGGTGTCCAATTTCTGCGATGTCTGGGGCGCGCCCACACCCAATCGGTTCACTGACCCTGCGATCGCCGAAAAAGCTGGGATGAAAGGCACAATCGTCCCTGGCATCATGACCATGGCGATGATGGCCCAACTTCTGACGGACTGGGGCGGCCCCGGCTCGATCAAAGACCTTGACTTGGTTTTCCGGCAGCCGGTGCCCCATAACCGTACCCTGACCCTGGCGGCCACCATCACCGACCTGCGGGAAGAAGACGGCGAGAATCTGGTGGAATGCGACATCCTCATGACCGGCACCGAGGGCGAACGCTACGTGGGCGGCAAGGCCATAGTAGCCCTACCCAATCGCTAGGCGGGCGGCCCGGCGCGTTTTCTTAGGATCTCTTCTCCCCAGGCGTACTCTCCATCCGGGCTTGGTAGGTTAAAAAATGCTGGAACGGTTGCCACAAGTGGCTTTCTTGGTCAAGGACCTGGATGACGGGAAGGAACTGTACCGGCGGAATCTTGGCATGGAGACCTGCCATTCCGAAGACCTGACCAGCTACGGCCTCAAAAACGCTGTCCTTCCGGCGGGTAATGGCACCTTCATCGAACTGCTACAGCCAACTTCCGCCGACTCCGCCGCAGCGCGTTACCTAGAACGGCGAGGGGAAGCGCCTTACATGCTGATCTTCGAGACCAACGAGTACGACCGCCTCATCCCCCATTTGAAGTCCTTGGGCGTTCGTCTAACGGAAGAACCGTCAACTGGCGACTACCGCCACGCCTTCATACACCCGTCCTCGGCCAATGGCGCTTTCCTAG
>VFHF01000223.1 GCA_009392095.1 SAR202 cluster bacterium | reverse complement strand
GGTTTGTCAAGAATAATAGTCCAACAAGCGTCGAATTGATAAGCATATTCAGCCCATATAGATAAAATTCATCATCGGAGTGAGCGGGAAGCGGCTCGAGGGCTAACTAAACGGAGGCGGGGGCGTAGGGAGAAGGCGCTCCAGCCTCGAATACCTTGACTGGCTGCCAGGAGTTGGCCGGCGGATCGAACCGCACCAACGCCAGGAATACGCCATCAGAGTTGTAGGCCCGGCATTGCTCTAGGTACCCGGCTTCCACCTCGGGTCTACCCCGGGTTACCGCCTGGCCGTGACGGAGATGCTGCTCGGCCTGTTCGTTGATGGTGATGCTCTTCAGGCCCGTCAAAACCCGGTCCACTGGATGGAGGAACATCTGCCAGCCGTCTGGGCCTTCTCCGGCTTCTTCCAACTGTTCTAAGGTCACCGAGTCTTCAGCTGGGAAACCGCCGCAGAGCAGGCGCACCAAGTCAGCCACGTGACCACCACAGCCAAGGGCTTCGCCAACGTCATGGGCCAGGGAGCGGATGTAGGTGCCGCCTCCGCATTCCACATCCAGGACTAACTTGGGTGAGTCAAATTCGAGAATACGGATGTCGTGAATCTCGACTTGCCGGGCCTCGCGCTCCACTTCAATGCCGGCGCGGGCCAGCTTGTAAAGTCTTTTCCCATCAACTTTTAAGGCGCTGTACATGGGGGGTGTCTGTTTGACCACTCCGATCCAAGGTTTAAGACTCTCTTCAATCATCTCCTGAGTGATGCTCTCGGTGTCACCAGTTTTCACCACTTCGCCTTCCGCGTCGTAAGTGGTGGTGGTGACGCCCAGGTTGACTTCAACGCGGTATAGCTTGACGCCGCCGACGATGTGGTCCATCAGGCGGGTAGCCTGACCGAAGCAAACCGGCAGCACTCCTCGGGCCAGCGGGTCCATGGTGCCGCCATGGCCAACCTTTTGGCGCTGCCCAGTGATGCGCTTGATCTGGCGCAGGGCGTCCATGGAGGTTATGCCAGGAGGCTTGAATAGGTTGATGAAACCGTTAACCACCGTGGGTCTGGCGCCGGATTTTGCCTGGGGCATCTTATCCCTCGCCCGAAGTATTGGTTGCTCCGGGGGCGGTTCCGAGAGGGTTTTCAGTGGATGTTATAGGGGAAGATTTCGAATCAGATGTCTCCCCGGCGGACTCGTCGGGGTTGATCTGGTTCATCAGCCGGAATAGTTGGTCCGCCTCTTCGATGGAACCGTCCAGGTGGTAAGACAGGAACGGGGTGTGCTTCATGTTTAGGCGGTCTCGAAGCTCACGCCGCAAGAAAGACGCAGCCGATTGGATCCCTTCTAGGGCTTCTTGTTTGGCCTTGTCATTGCCCAAGACACTGATGTAGACCCTAGCGTTACGCAGATCGCTACTGGCTTCCACTCGAGTGATGCTGACCACCGCGTTGAGACGGGGGTCTTTGATCTGGCGCACAAGGAGGGTGCTGATCTCTTCGCGCAACTGTTCGTTGATGCGGTCGGTGCGTCGGGACATGGCAGATGTACCTTTGGGGCGGATGGTTAGGGAATCGAGAACTTTCCTGGCCGAGACCCATTTGGGCTAACGGGTCTAGCGCCGGCCTCGCTCCTGTCGGTGGACTTCCAAGACATCGCCTTCCTGGTAGTCGTTGAACCCCTGGAGGATTATTCCGCATTCTGTTCCGGCGTTCATCTCGTTCACTTCCTCGCGGAAGTGGCGCAGGCTGGTGATAACGCCGTCTTGTACTATCTGGCCGTCCCGCACGACACGCACATCGCCGTTCCTGACCATGCGACCCTCGGTGACGCGGCAGCCTGCGATCTGAGTGCCCCGGCGGCCTTCGAATATCTCGCGGACCTCGGCCCGGCCTACGATCACTTCTGTGTAGACGGGATCTAGCATGCCGTGGAGGGCTTTTTCCACATCATCGATCAATTGGTAGATGATGTTGTAGTGTCGAATCTCAACGCCCATGCGATCGGCCAGCTTCTCGGCGCTGGGTTCGGAGCCGATGGAGAAACTGATGACGATAGCCTCTGATGCACTGGCTAGGAGGATGTCCGATTCCGTCACGGCGCCACTACCGGTGTGTAGCACCCGAACTTTGGCATCTTCATCGACCAGGCCTTCCAATGCTCCCCGAACGGCTTCAACGCTGCCCTGAACATCGGCCTTGACCACCAGGTTCAGTTCTTTGATCTCGTCCGAATCTATCTGGTTGACTACTTCTTCCAAAGTGAGGGCGCGGCCCTGCGCTGCCTGAGAAAATTGGGCTTTGCCGGCCGCTTCGGCCATGGACCGGCCTTCGCGTTCATTCAACGCCACACTTAGCTGGTCACCGGCTTCAGGTACGGACCCAAATCCCAGGACTTCCGCTGGGTAACCGGGTAGTACGGATTGGACCGGCTTTCCCTGGTCGTTATTCATCGCTTTCACCCGTCCATAGGCGGACCCGGCAACGATGAAATCCCCTACGTTCAATGTGCCGTCTTGAATCAAAACGGTAGTGTTAGGACCCCGCTTACGGTCCAATTTAGCTTCGATCACAACGCCGTTGGCCGGTTTATTGGGATTGGCTTTAAGTTCGCCGATCTCGGCTACGAGCAGCAGGCTCTCCAGAAGGTTGTCGACGCCGTCTCCGGTCGTGGCTGAAACGTCCACCGAAATGATGTCGCCACCCCAGTCTTCGACCAATAGCTCCTGTTCACTGAGTTGGCGTTTCACACGCTCGGGGTCGGCGCCGGGAAGGTCCATCTTGTTGATGGCGACAACGATGGGGACCTCGGCGGCTTTCGCATGGTTGATCGCCTCAAGTGTCTGGGGCATGATGCCGTCGTCAGCGGCGACGACCAACACAGCGATGTCGGTCACGCGTGCGCCCCTGGCCCGGATGGCAGTGAACGCCGCATGGCCCGGTGTGTCTAAGAAGGTTATGGGATTACCGTTGGATTCAACCTGGTATGCGCCGATGTGCTGGGTTATGCCGCCGGCTTCGCCGTCGGCCACCTTGGAGTTTTTGATGTAATCCAGCAAAGAAGTCTTGCCATGGTCCACGTGGCCAAGAATGGTAACCACCGGCGGCCGAATCATCAGGTCGGCCTCGTCATCCTTAAGGGCAGTGGCGGTTTTGGGTCCTTTTGCCGCTGTGGGAGGCTCGGCCATAGTGGTACGGATTCCCAACGCAGTGGTCACCAGAGTGGCGACCTGATAGTCGACCACCTGGTTCATGGACGCCATGATTCCATTGCGCATCAACTGCTTGATCACGTCAATGGGATTCTGGTTCAAAACCTCAGACAGATATTGGACCGTCATCGTCTCCGGTAGCACCAAAGCGCGGGTCTGGGCTCGCCGCTCTGCGGTCCTACGGGTTTTTGGGGCTTCGCCCGCATCTTCCACTGTTGTGGGTTGTCCGTCAGAAGTCATCTACACATCCATTTGGTTTCTAATATTAGGGCGCCGCAGCCTGCGGACTAATGTTTGCTTCGAAATAGGTCCTTATTGGCTCCAAGTCCTGATCGGAGAGGTCTTGTTTGAAACTGCGATCCAAGGCCCTTTTCCCCAGAGCCCGGCACCAGCATTCGGGAATGTGGCAGAGATATGCTCCCCTTCCTGATTCCCTCCCAGTTGTGTCTACTATGATTGGCCCTTGGCTGGTCCGAACGATACGAACAAGCTTTGCCTTTGGCATCTTGGCGCCACAGGCCACGCAGCTACGTTCGGGAACATGTCGACTTTTTGGCAAGGCCGGTCCTCCAGAAAATTACTCGCCGGCTACCCGGTGGAGTCCTCCATCAGGGCCGGATCAAGGCCATCGTTGGAGGTTTTTCAGGGAAAGCCCTAGCGGCCTCCGCCAGCAGCAGCTCCGCCACCACGGGACCCACCACGGGCGCCGCCCCTGGCTCCACCGCCGCCCCTCCGGCGTCGGCCACCACGGGCGCCGCCTCGGAACTCATCGACGATGTCCTCAGCGAACCGAATCTTTCCTGCGTCCGGAATCAGGACTGGTAAGCCCTCGAAATCGGGCAATTCACCTGCCTCTTCTTCCTCGTCTTCATAGTCGTCCTCTTCAGACAACTCGACGTCGTCGATGGTGAATGCGCCCAGGTCTTCAACGCTGAGGCCTTCAGCCGCAGCGGGTTCTGGCGTTTCTTCTCCCGGTTCTTGTGATTCCTCTTCCCTGATCAGGGATTCAAGGATGCTGTCTTCGTCAACGTCTTCAGCGGGAGCCACAGTTGCCGCCTCCGCGACAGGAGTTGCTTCGGCGGCCGCCGGTTCGGCTATCTCGGTTACGGCAGCATCTTCGACGATGGCGATTGCCTCTTCAACAGCACCGGCAGCATCTTCCGCCGTTACTTCAGTTTCATCTGCAGTTGAAGCGCCGGTCTTGGCCTGGGTGAATTCCTTGATCTCCTCCCACTCGGTCATGCCCTTTATGTCTAGTCTCCAACCGGTCAACCGTGCGGCTAAGCGGGTGTTTTGGCCTTCTTTGCCGATGGCCAGCGAGAGTTGCCGGTCAGGAACGACCACGATGGCTGTCTGCTCCTGCTCCAAAAGCTCTACATGGACCGGTTCCGATGGGCTGAGGGCGTTGGTGATAAAGGTTTTGGGTTCTTCATCCCATGACACTATGTCAATCTTCTCGCCCTGAAGTTCGTTCACTATGCTTTGGATTCGGTTGCCCCGGATCCCGATGCAAGAACCAACGGGGTCAATCCCGGCCTGGGTGGCGCTGACGGCAACCTTGCTGCGGAAACCGGCTTCACGGGCGATGGCCTTGATCTCAACCACGCCGTTATAGACCTCAGGAACCTCGATCTCAAACAGCCGTTTGAGCATGTTCTTGTGGCTTCTGGAGACGAGAATCTCCGGCCCCTTGGGCGTGGTTCGGACGCTGATCAGGTAGACCTTGGTGCGCTGCCCCTTGCGGTAACGCTCGTTGGGGGCCTGTTCTTCGTAGGGTAGCACCGCCTGGGCCCGGCCCAAGTCCAATGTGATGGTGCGGCCCGGTTCGGCCTGTTCAATCACGCCTGAGACGATGTCGCCTTCGTGCTGTTGGAACTCCTGGTAGAGGAGGTCTCGCTCGGCTTCTCTGAGGCGTTGCAGTACAACCTGCTTGGCGGTCTGCGCTGCGATACGGCTGGCGTTGTGGGGCAGCGGCTCAGCGGCCGCAACCTCGTCACCTAGCACAGCGCCCTTCTTGATGGACTGGGCGTCAGCTACAGTGACCTCTTTGTCTTGATCCTCAACCGTTTCAACAACGGTTTTCAGGGCAAAAACGCTTACTTCCCCAGTATTGGGGTTGAGAGTAACCGAAATATTTTGACCTGACGCTGGATTGTCTTTCTTGAACGCCGACGCTAGGGCAACCTCAATCGCTCCAAGAACTTGCTCTCGGGGCAGATGCCGCTCCGCCGCCAGCTGAGTCAATGCAATCAGAAAATCGCTTTTCATAGGTTCGAACCCCTCCCGATTCCCGGACGGAGCACGTTTGTCTCCATCAGCAAGAAAGCGGGTTTTACCCGCTCTCTAAGGAAGGCTTATATGTGGAGCCAGTATAGCATCGCCACGGCTGAAGTATCAAGTATTTCCGCGTATTTCCAGCCTCACAACGGCCTATCGCCCGCCATGCCTAGCCCTTTGGCCCGGAACGGTTTCAAAAAGCCACTGATCTGAGCATTCGGGTCTCACTCCTTGCGAAAGGGCCTAGGCTACCCCGGATTCACGCCTGGCGCCACGGAGGAGACTACCACCAGATCTTGCCCGTGGACTCCTTGGCGAGCTGTTCGTAGTTCTTGGTCCAAAGCGCTGTGCTCAGGTATTTCCACCCTCCGTCGGCCAAGAGACAGACGATGTCGCCCTTGTCCATACGTTCTGCCTGGCGGATCGCGCCGTAAACCACGGAGCCCGACGAAACACCGGCGAAGATGCCTTCTTCAGACAAAAGCCGCTTGGCGGTGGAAAAGGCGTCGAAGCTGCTGACCAACATTCTGGAATCTAGCAGGCTGATGTCCAAGATCGGCGGGATGAACCCTTCTTCCAGGCTGCGTAGCCCAGAGATGAAGTCTTCGGGCTCAGGGGCCACGGCGACGATCTTGGTCTCCGGATTGTGTTCTTTAAGCCGGCGTCCCACCCCCATCAGGGTGCCCCCGGTCCCGAGGCCAGCGACGAACATGTTGACGTCTGGCAGGGCCTCGATGATCTCCGGGCCGGTGGTCTCGTAGTGGGCGTTGGGGTTGCCGCTGTTCCCGTACTGGTACAGCATGAAGTAATCGCTGCCCTTCTTCTCCATCAGGTCCTGAGCGACTTCGATGGACCCGTTGGTTCCTCTGGAGCCGTCCGACGGTATAATCTCTGCCCCGTAGGCCTCAAGTAACTGGATCCGCTCAGAGCTGACGTTTTCAGGCATCACCACGGCTACTTTATAACCCTTGAGCCTGCCAATCATGGCTAAAGAGATGCCGGTATTTCCGCTGGTGGGCTCAAGGATCGTGCGGTTGGCGGAGATTTCCCCATTCCGTTCCGCCTGATCGATCATCTTGAGTGCGATACGGTCTTTGACGCTGCCGGTGGGGTTCTGCCCCTCCAACTTGGCGAAGATGCGCACTCCCTCTTTGGGACTCATGCGCTGCAGTTCAACGAGGGGGGTGTTGCCGATGGTGTCGATTATGCCTTTGTAGGTGAGCCTAGTAACCATAAACCCTGTATGTGCCAAGAATCTGGCGGGGAGTTAGGGGCTTGTGCCAGAAGGAGCGTCTACTTGGTGAGACGCCCCCGCTTTTAGCTGTCTAGTCAGAGCCTACGACTGCGGCCTCTTGGGGCTCTGCGATACCGCAGAAAACCTCGTAGTCGATCAACTCGGTAACCGTGGGATTATCTCCGCACAGCGGGCATTTCGGGTTCTTCTTCAAGCGGACTTCACGGAAGGTCATGCTCAGTGCGTCGATGAGCAGCAACCGTGAGCTGAGAGACTCTCCGATACCCAGGAAGTACTTTAGGGCTTCAGTGGCCTGGATGCTGCCGACCAAGCCTGTCAGGGCGCCCAGAACGCCAGCTTCGGCGCAGTTGGGGACCATGCCGGGAGGTGGCGGCGATGGGAACAGACAGCGGTAGCAGCCCTCTCCGGGTAGGAACACTGTGGCCTGGCCGTCAAAGATCAGGATGCTGCCGTCCACCAACGGCTTGTTTAGGAGGTAGCAGGCATCGTTGACCAGGTAACGGGTGGCGAAGTTGTCAGCGCCGTTGATCACCAAGTCGTATTGGCTGATGATCTCCATGGCGTTGTCCGACTCCAATCGAGTCTCGTGCACGACCACATTTACGTCTGGGTTGTAGGCCTTGATGTTGTCCACGGCGGACTGCACCTTGGGGCGGCCCACGTCAGCGGTGTGGTGCAGGACTTGGCGTTGCAGGTTGGACAGTTCAACAACGTCGAAGTCGACGATACCAACTGTGCCCACCCCGGCCAATGACAGGTAGATGGCGGAGGGAGAACCCAGGCCTCCGGCGCCTATGATCAGGGCTTTGGAACCCATGAGGGCACGCTGGCCCTTGCTTCCCACATCACCCATGATGATGTGGCGGCTGTATCGCTTGACTTGATCCGGTGTGAGCGTAATGGGCTGATCTGCCATTGGATGAACCCTCCTAATTTCCCGTTGTTATTGGGCCCTTTTGTTTAGATGTGCCTGGGCAAGGATAGCTGCAGAATTTTCGCAATCGTCTGAAATGTTGCAATAAAAAACCTGCGCTTACCCCAGGGGGTTCCTCTATCGGGTGGGCGCAGGCTTCAGATGTGCAGAAGTTGTTGCCCGCCCTATGTGGGCGGACACGTACAAGCGCAGGTCAATTCGCTGAAATTGGTGATCATTGACTTTTCGAGTCTATAACTGGCAAAAGTAGTTGTCAAGCAAAGTTGAGCCTGGGAGCGGTTCTTTTAAAGCGTCAGGTTAAAGGGGCAGGGCCGCCTGACCGGCTAAGCTCACCTGGCGTTTGGCTAGGTCGGCCACCGTGATATTGCTCAACAAGTCCCGAATCGAGGCTTCAACTGTCTGCCACACCTCTTGCTGGGCGCAGGTGTGGGAGAACACGCAATCGTGGGGGTTTATCAAGCAGTCCAGCGGGGAATTGCTGCTATCAAGGTTTTCCATCACCATGTTCAGGTCGATGTCTTTGGGATCCATAGCCAGAGAATGACCCCCCTGGGGACCTCTTCGGCTCTGGACGAACCCAAACTTGTTCAGTGAGGTCATCAACTGGTCCAGGTAGGCTTCCGGAATACCCTGCTGTCTGGCGATGACGGCCGTTTGCGTGGGTCCCTCACCGTAGTGAAGGGCCAATTCCACCAGCGCCCGCACCCCATAGTCCACTTTCATGGGGATCTTCATCAGGACATACCTCCAGACTAGAAACCAAGCCAAATTATACACCAGCCCAGGCCTCAAATCCAAGATTGTCGACTGATACGGTCAACAATTAACCCTGCTGGGCCGAATTCCTGTGGTTCCCTATTGCCTTGGTTGCAGCACCATGTAAGTTCCAAGTCCCTGGGCTATCAGCTTGCCGTCTTGGTCTCTAACCTCCATCTCACCCACCATCAGACGGCGTCCGGGACTGATGATCTTGGCGGTGGCGGTCAACTCTCCCTTCTCAGCAGCAGCCAAGAAGTTCACTTTTAGCTCGATGGTGGTGGTCGCCTCGCCAGGATTGAGAAGGGCTTTGATCGCGCGGAACATCGCATAGTCCGCTAGGGCGACAACGATCCCGCCCTGGACCCGTCCGGCCTGCTGCAAATGGCCTGGCTTGATGGGCATGATCACTTCGCTGGTGCCGTCGTCGGGATCCCTAACCCTCATGTCCAATAGCTCTGAGAATGCAGACTCGTGCACGTATCCGTCGGGTAGAGTTGGTTGGTCTGTAGCCAATGTGGCTCCTATCTGCTCGATCGCCTGATTTGGCGTACTTTGAGGCCGTCCCAGTATAACCTG
>VFHF01000222.1 GCA_009392095.1 SAR202 cluster bacterium | reverse complement strand
GACCGTGTTACAGGTAGGGGGATACAAGCCTAATCGAGAACCGGTCTGAACGATTACAATCATACTGGCTTGAGATATGCTGTTAGCATCCAGGAACCGGAGGGACCGGCCTTTGACCACGGACATCAGATTTGGGACCGACGGTTGGCGTGCGCTGATCGCTGAGGATTTTACCTTCGAGAACGTCGCCCGTTGCGCCCACGGTCTCTGCGACCATCTGAAAGAGGCCGGCGTAGCCGACCAGGGCCTGGTTGTTGGCTATGACACCAGGTTCCTGTCCCCCGAGTTCGCCGAAACCGTGGCCGCCGTTTGCTCCGCTCAGGGAATCAAAGTATTCTTCGCCAACAAGCCCGCCCCAACCCCCGTCCTCAGCTATAACGTGCTGCACCATCAAGCCGGCGGCGCGGCAATCATCACGGCCAGCCACAACCCCGGCCAATGGAACGGGTTCAAGTTCAAACCCGATTACGCCGGCAGCGCCACCCAAGAGATAACTGATCGTCTGGAGCAATCGATCGCCCAGATTGCGCCTTCGTCCGTCCAGAATGTCGCTCAGGGTCGAAATAGCAGCCTTATCGTCGGACTTGACCCGTTACCACCCTATTGGGAGCGTATAGCCTCTCTGGTCGATCTGGACGCCATCAAGGGTGCTGGCCTCAACGTGGTCGTGGATTCGATGTACGGGGCCGGCGGCGGATACCTGCCCACACTCCTAGCCGGTGGCAAAACCACCGTCAGAGAGCTGCACGGGGCCCGTAACCCGGCTTTCCCAGGTATGGAACAGCCTGAACCTATCGCTCATAATCTGACCGAAATTACGTCTCTCATCGCCAAGGAGGGCGCATCGGTGGGAATCGCCTTGGACGGCGACGCCGACCGAGTGGGAATTATCGACGAGCAGGGCCGTTTCATGACTACGTTGGACACTTTCTCAATCCTAGCCCAATACATGCTGGAGCAGAAAAATGAACGCGGGGCTATCGTCAAGGGCGTGACATCATCCATCGCCCTGAACAAGCTGGGAGAGGCCTACGGCGTAGATGTCCATGAGATGCCGGTCGGATTCAAAAACATCGGCCCCAAAATGACCGAGGTTGATGCCTTGATCGCCGGAGAAGAGAGTGGTGGTTTTGCCTTCCGGGGCCACATCCCGGAGCGCGACGGCATCCTAAGCGGGCTCTATTTCCTGGAGTACATGGCCACAACCGGAGATAGGCCCACCCGATTGCTGCAACGGCTGATTGACAAAGTTGGCCTCCACTCATACCATCGGCGGGATATAGCTTTTCAGGCGTCAGATCGGAACCGTATCCTGGGAATGGTAAACAGCCCCGGACTCACAGAGGTCGCAGGCATTCCGGTCTTGGATTCAGACACCATCGACGGAAAAAGATTCCACGTAGAAGACGGCTGGCTGGCGGTTCGGTTCTCTGGGACCGAGCCGCTGCTCCGCATCTACGCCGAAGCCGCCAATCCAGAGCTAGTTACCAAGCTGCTGGATGGGGCTGTCGCCTACCTGAGAGTTTAGCTACACAGCTTCAACACGATTCACGGCTACAATGAGAGTCCTCGGTTGACGCCTCGGAATGACAGAGGGAAAGCGCCCTATTGAAAAGGCCCCGGGATAATCCGGGGCCTTTTGGTTTCTTAGATTGAGCCGGTCTTTACCGCTTGGTGTACTGCGGCGCCCTGCGGGCACGTTTGAGACCGTATTTCTTGCTTTCCTTAATGCGGGCGTCCCGGGTGATCAACCCGGCCCGGCGTAGTCCTGGCTTTAGACTGGCGTCGAAGACTACCAACGCCCTGGCGATGCCGTGGCGGATGGCTTCTGCCTGGGAGTTAACGCCGCCACCGGCGACTTTAACAACCACGCGGAATTTGTTTACGGTATCGCTGATGCGGAAGGCTTCGTTGATCGTCTTCTGCCACGGGGCCCAGTTGAAGAATTCATCCACGGGCTTGCCGTTGACCAAGATGGGGCCGCCGTCGTCCAGGTACAGGCGCACTCGGGCGATTGAGGTCTTGCGCTTGCCCGTTCCGTAGTAATAGATCTGGTTGGTTTCAGCTTGTACCAAGGTAAGTCTATCCTCCGTCTTCTACCGCTTGTGTTGCCGGGTGACCGGTAACCTGGGCTTCATGGGGATGGTCTGGGCCGCTGTACACCTTGAGGCGGCGCAGCGCTTGCCGGCCCTGGTGGTTCTTGGGCAGCATGCCCTTCACCGCCAGCTCCAGCACCCGGTCCGGCCTTGATTCCATCATCTCTCTTAGTCTGAACGTTTTTAAGTTCCCGACGTACCCGCTATGGCGATAGTACATCTTCTGGTCCAGCTTGTTTCCGGTAACCCGCATATCAGAAGCGTTGGTTACGACAACGAAGTCGCCGGTCGCAACATGGGGTGTAAAAGTGGTCTTGTCTTTGCCTTGTAAGGCAATGGCAATGTTCCTCGCCAGGCGTCCCAGGGTTTGACCTTGGGCATCAATCACCCGCCATCGTTCGCCGGTCTCGCCGGGTTTCGGGAAGTATGTACTGGTCCGTTTCATGCTTTGTAATTCCGGTCCTGTGTTCTCAAGTCCCAATTCTGATGGAACTCGGATATTTTACACTAATTAGGCATAGCCCGTGGGCCGGGAGCAACTGGGCTCCGATCACTTCACCCGCCAAGGCGTGCGCAACCGTGCTCACTGGGCATTTCCCTCTGCCTATCTCTGTCAGTATTCCGTTTGCTTTCCTTATCTCTTGCTTCATGAAGCCGTTGGCTTCGCATTCAATCACTATGTTTTCTAGGTCTCGATTCACTTCCCACCGCAACACCTCTCGTACCGCGCTTCGGTCTTCCGGATGCCCTACGGCCAGTGCCCGGAAGTCATGGACCCCCACCAGAAGTTGGGCTGCCTCCGCCATCTTCTCAGTATCCAGGTTTTCCCTAATCCAAAGATGGGAGTGGCGCCGTAAGGGCGATGGTGCAGACCGGTTTAATATGCTGTATTGGTAGGTCCGGCTCAGAGCGCATCTTCGGGAGTTAAAATCATCGTCAACCCGGTAGGCCTCAAGAACGTTGATGTCCTCAGGGAGATGATGGTTCAGCGCCGGGACGAATCGTTCCAGTGAATGCCTAGTAGAGGTGAGAAAATCGACCACTTGGCCCTTGGCGTGGGTCCCGGAATCGGTGCGGCTGGCGCCTCTGATCCTGGTTTGTTGGCCAGTGAACAGGGCTATCGCTTTTTCCAACTCCCCTTGGATCGTCGGATGACCTGCTTGAAGCTGGAATCCGGCGTAGCTCGTCCCTTGGTATTCAATCAGAAGGGCGGCCCGCCAAAGTTGCCCGCCGGTTCCGTTTTCTGACTCGCCTTCTGAGTTTTGGGCTCTACGTTCTTCTATCTAAAAACTACCTCTGGTTCAAATATTAACCCTGATTGCCCTCTTAGCTAGACCAGCTCGATGATGGCCATCTCCGCTGCGTCTCCGTTACGGGGTCCCAGTTTCAATACGCGGGTGTAGCCGCCTTGACGCTCTGCGTATCGTCCGGCAACATCGTCGAACACTTTTGCAACCACGCGGGAGTTGGGCACCTGGGCCAAGGCAAGGCGGCGGTGATGCAGACTACCCTTCTTACCGTGGGTAATCAACTTTTCCGCCATGACCCGGGTCTCTTTGGCCTTGGCCAGCGTGGTGGTGATACGTTCGTGGGTTATAAGTTCCGCGACCAGACCGCGCAGCAATGCCACGCGTTGGTCTCGGTACCGGCCAAGCTTTCTGCCAGCTACTCGATGGGAAGCCATGGTTACTCTTCGTCCTCGTCTGATTGGTAGTCGTTATCATCGCCATCGGCCGCATCTTCCTCAGTCTCCTCGATGGACATCCCAGGAGCGTCTGCGGGCGAGTCGAATTCCTCTTGTTCGTCACCCATGAGTTCGCCAAGGTCCTCGGGCGAGATGTCGGGCACCGAACCTGCGGCAAAATCACCTAGGTCTGTGACACCGTGCTCGGCTAGTTTCTCTTTCAATTCAACCAGAGATTTCTCGCCGAAGTTGCGTATCTTGAGCAGCTCGTCGTCAGACATCTCCAACACTTCTCCAACCTTGGAGATGTGAGACCGCTTCAGGCAGTTCAGAGTGCGTGGCGACAATTCCAGTTTTTCGATGGGCGTCTGGTAGATTTCCGGAGAGACGACCAGGGGTACTCGCTCTAAGCCTTCCTCAGCCACCCTATTGAGGTTGCTGAACAGGAAAAAATGGTTGACTAGGTTCTCCGCAGCCAGCTGAATCGCTTCTACGGCACGGATGGTGCCGTCGGTCCAGACTTCCATAATCAGACGTTCGTAGTCCGTGACTTGGCCGACCCTAGTACGCTCAACGTTGTAGTTGACCTTTCGCACCGGGCTGAACACCGCATCTACCGGCAAAACGCCCACAGGCGGATTGGAGGTGCCATCGGCCTGGGTTGCAGGCTGATAACCCACTCCCTGCTCGACGTTGAATTCGATGGAGAGATGGGAGCTGTCGGAGTCCAGCGTTGCCAGATGAAGCTCAGGGTTTACAATCTCGAAGTCGCTTGACGTTGCGATATCTCCTGCGCAAACTCGTCCTTCGCCTGTGACATCCAAGCGCATCTTCCCGGCCCGCTCCGATTGGGAGCGAATCCGGATTCGTTTGACGTTGAGAAGAAGTTCCATGACCTCTTCTTTCACGCCAGGCACAGCGGCGTACTCGTGGACTATTTCGTCTATCTTCACCCACGTGATTGCGCTGCCGTTGGTGGAACTGAGCAATATCCTCCGGAGAGGGTTGCCAATTGTGAGCCCGAAACCGCGGGGCAGCGGCTCAACGGCCACCTTCCCGTAAGTTTCTTCTGATTCGATAACCCGAATTTCGGGTTTTAGCGTTTCCGCACCAACCTCCGGCGTACCCGGAGTTAAGATCAGGGTGTCCAGCATGGACGACTACCTCGAGTAAAATTCTACGATTAACCTTGAATCTACGATCGCCTGAAGGTCTTGATCCGCAGGCAAAGATACGACTGTTCCGACCATGTCGCCCGAGTCCAATGTCAGCCAGGCGGGAACCGGACGTTTGGGAACGCCTTCGATACGTCCCGCATAAAAATCGGTGGTCTTTATGGATGGCTTCCAAGAGATGACATGACCGGGTTTCACCTGGTAGGAAGGCACATCGGTCTTTACGCCATCGACTCGGAAATGGCCGTGGAGAACGCTCTGCCTAGCCTGTTTCCTGGAGTCCGCGAAGCCCAGTTGAAACACCACATTGTCCAGACGCCGTTCCAAAGTGCGGAGTAGGTTCATGCCCGTTACTCCCGGAGTGTTGAACGCGTCGGTCATGTAGCGCCGGAACTGTCCTTCCATGACGCCATAGATGTACTTCGCCTTCTGCTTTTCACGCAGGTGGACGGCGTAGTCCGTGGGCCGTCGTCGGCGGCGTGATATGTCACCGGGCGGATTGCGCCGCTTCTCGAAGGCACATCGGGGCGTGAAACATTTGTCACCCTTCAGGAATAGTTTTTCACCAGATCGCCGGCAAAGGCGGCAGGATGGTCCTGTATATCTTCCCATGGGATTGGAGTTACACTCTCCTTCGTTTTGGCGGGCGGCATCCGTTGTGAGGGATGGGCGTCACGTCCCTGATACTGGTAACAAAGAGCCCGGCGCCCTGAAGAGACCGGATCGCGGCCTCTCGTCCTGCGCCTGGGCCTTTGATGAGCACGTCTATCTGGCGAAGGCCTTGATCCATACCCTTGCGGGCAGCCTGTTCCGCGGCACGCTGTGCGGCGAAGGCAGTGCCTTTTCGAGAGCCCTTGAATCCCACTGTCCCGGCGCTGGCGGTGGCGATGACGTTACCCTGAGGATCCGTCAGGCTAACCAGCGTGTTATTGAAGGTGGAATAGATATAGGCCCTTCCTTGGGGGACTGAACGGCGCTCGCGTCGCCTGGTCCTGGGTCTAGCCATAAGTAAATCTCACTCAGCCTTGATCGTTTACTACTTGCCGCCGCTGCGCCGGCCTCGGCCGGCCACGGTACGACGGGGACCCTTGCGGGTCCGGGCGTTGGTCTTGGTGCGCTGGCCCGCCACGGGCAGGTTCCGGCGGTGACGCAGGCCACGGTAAGAACCGATATCGATCAAACGGCGGATATTCTGGGTAACTTCCCGGCGTAGGTCTCCCTCCGAAATATAGTCCTGGTCCACCAGTTCCCTGATGCGGTCGACCTGTTCCTCGCTAAGTTCATTCATACGTGGGGGTATGACAGAATCTAGGTCGGCTTTGATCAAGATCTCTTGCGCGATCTTCGGGCCGATGCCATAGATGCTTCTAAGGGCAACGTGAGCCCTCTTCCGGTCAGGGACGTCTACTCCAGCGATACGGACCACTCCGGGCCTCCTTATTTCTTCCGTTGATTAACCGAATATTACTTATTTAGCCTTGCCGTTGCGCGTGCCTGGCGTTGGAACAGATAATACGAACTACGCCCTTTCGCTTGATCACACGGCAGTTGTTGCACCTTGGTTTAACCGATGCTGATACTTTCATGAATAATGCCTTTTAATCTTCACCGGGCTACTTGACCGGTTACTTGAATCGATAGGTAATTCGACCCCGGGTCAGGTCATACGGAGAAAGTTCTACCAACACCCGGTCACCGGGTAACACCCGGATGAAGTGCATCCTGATCTTGCCTGACACGTGGGCTAAAACCTCATGGTCATTGGGCAGCTCCACGCGGAACATTCCATTGGGCAGGGCCTCTTTTACGCTGGCCTCGACTTCAATCGCTTGTTTTTTCGCCATAAACCCTCTTTATGCGCGTATTTCCGCCACTCCCAAATTACTCCGAGAGCAGGCGGTGAGCCGAACTATGGACGGTCAAAATCTCCGGTCCGTCCTCGGTTATAGCTATCGAATGTTCAAAGTGGGCCGAGAGTTTGCCATCGGCAGTAATCACGGTCCATTGGTCATCCAATATCTTGGTGTGCCAATCACCCAGGTTAAACATGGGCTCAATGGCGATGCACATTCCAACGCGGAGCAACGGGCCCATGCCCGCCTGCCCGTAGTTGGGCACCTGGGGGTCCTCATGTAGGAAGCGGCCTACGCCGTGTCCCACGAACTCCCGAAC
>VFHF01000221.1 GCA_009392095.1 SAR202 cluster bacterium | reverse complement strand
ATGACCCCCAGCTTGTTCTTAGACGTTAGATAGGCCCGGTGCACGCCCTCGGCCTCAAGCTCCGTTAGCGCCACCACTCGGTCGGATATCCGGCACAAAAAGGCGTTGATCGGCTTCAGCCACCACCTGCTGAGAGGCAGGGTGTGGTAGGACGGAGTGAATACGAACCTGGCCCGGCCCCGGTACCAGAACCATGCCCAGAAGTGACCCCAGAACCAGCCATCACCCACGAAATGAATCACGTCTGGCTTGAACTCGTCCAGATATTTCTTCAATCGCCAGGGCGAGAACCAGACCAAGGGAACGGAATAAAAAGGAAGGGGACGGCGAGGGAATCCGGAGAGCCGGTAGATGGAGATGCCCTCGGGAGTGGTCTCTTTGTCATCCCAAGTAGGCTGCGGGCACCGCGGGAAGGAGTACTTGGTCGTGAGCACGCCAACGGCATCGATGGAAGCCGACTGCTGCATCTGGAACGATAGTTGCTCTATCGCCCTTTCGATTCCCCCTAAATAGGGTCGAAAATAGGGTGTCAGAAATAGAATGCGCAGTGGTTTACTATCCACTGGCTGCCTCCAGACCGTTATTCCACACATCAGCGATCTGCGAGACCGGCAGGTCCATCTGATCATTCAATTGGAACCGGTCCCCACCAGTATAGCCCAATCGGACGATCGGCACCGCGGAACCTGATGCCAGTCGAGACAACGCGTCCCAGTGCTCTTTCGGTAGACTTACGATGATTCGCGACTGCTGTTCACCAAATAGAATCACATCCCATCGATCGGCAATAGAAAAATCACCAACAAATCCCACGTCGCCCTGGATAGAGCATTCGGCCAAGGCCACCGCCAGGCCTCCTTCCGAACAGTCGTGGGCCGATGCGAGTAAGCCCTGTCCGATGGCGCTGCGGCAGACCTGGTGCACCCGCTTCTCCAGGTCTATGTCTATCCTTGGGCTGCCCTCAACACGGCCGTGGATCCATTGCAGGTATTCGCTGCCGGCTAGATCATGAGACTCAACTTCGCTGGTGCCCGCGCCCAGTAGCCCTACCACCAACCCTTCTGTCGCAAACGCCGACCTAGTTGCCTTGGAGGCGTCTTCCAACAGCCCCAATCCGCCGACAACCGGCGTAGGGAAGATTGCCTGTCCTCGAGACTCGTTGTAGAGACTCACATTCCCGCTAACCACCGGCACTTCCAGAACCCGGCAGGCCTCGGCGATACCCTGGATACACTGCTCCAACTGGTGGTAGACATCAGGGCGTTCGGGGCTGCCGAAGTTTAGACAGTCGGTGACCGCCAGGGGCAAGGCCCCGGAACAACTTAGGTTCCGGCAGACCTCAGCGACGACGATCTGACCGCCTTGGTAGGGGTCCAATTGGCAGAGACGTCCGTTGCCGTCGATTGTCACGGCAATGGCCTTGTTCGTACCCTTCACTCTCAAAACTGCGGCGTCGCTCCCCGGCCCAACAACTGTGTTGGTCTGTACTTGGTGGTCGTATTGCCGGTAGACGCCCTTTTTATTGGCGATGTTAGGAGCAGCTAACAGCCGCAGCAACGTACCTTCCGGGCCGTCTTGGGGCAGAGAAACCGAGTCCAGATCCAATTTGCGCCGCTGGATGTCTGCGTCGGACGGCTTCCCCTCCAGCCGGTACTGAGGCGCCTCCGAGAGCTGTCCGATGGGCAGGTCAACCACCAGTTCCGGACCCACAGCCACCTGGGCGGTCTGTTCAGCGATGATGTTGCCAATCTCCCGGCAGGTGACATCCCACTTGTCCATAACGGACTTGATAGCCGGCACATCCCCCGGCGCCACCACCAGCAACATCCGCTCCTGGGACTCGGAGAGCATCACCTCGTAAGCGCTCATGCCCTCTTCCCGCTGGTGCACCTCGGCGATATCAAGGCGGATGCCCCGGCCACCGCTGGCAGCAGACTCGATAGCCGCACTGGTCAGCCCCGCCGCGCCCAAGTCTTGGATGGCATTCACCAAGCCTGTGTCCAGCGCCTCCAGACAAGCCTCGATGAGAACTTTTTCGAGGAAAGGATTGCCCACTTGAACAGTGGGCCGCAATTCCACCTTTTCCTCGAAGGTGCGCGAAGCCAAACCTGACGCCCCGTGGATGCCGTCGCGGCCGGTGCCGGCGCCAACCAGGAGGATGACGTTCCCCACCTCGCTGGCCGCTGAAGTGGCTATCTTGTCGGTGTGCACCAGGCCCACGCACATGGCATTGACCAATGGATTCTGGGAATACGATTCGTCGAAGCAGATCTCTCCAGCCACATCAGGCACGCCGATGCAATTGCCGTACCAAGAGATACCCTCAACCACGCCATGGAACAGATGTCCGTTCTGGGGGTCATCTAGGGGGCCGAACCGAAGGGAATTCAGGAGGGCGATGGGGCGGGCGCCCATGGCCAGGATGTCCCGTACGATGCCGCCAACTCCGGTGGCCGCGCCCTGCAACGGTTCCACGGCGGAGGGGTGGTTGTGGGACTCCACTTTGAAGACCACCGCCAGTCCGCCGCCGATATCCACCGCACCGGCATTCTCGGCACCGGTCTGGGATAACACCCGCGTCGACTTCTGGCTGAATAGGCGAAGCAATGGCCGGGAGTGCTTATAACCGCAGTGTTCACTCCAAAGGGCGCCAAACATACCCAACTCAACCGGGTTCGGTTCCCGGTCCAAACGCTCGATTATCAGGTCGTACTCGGCTTGGGAGAGCGCGATCTCATCCAGTATTTCTTTGGTCACCGCCATTTATCGTGCAACCCTCCGCCCTGGTTCCCGAAATCTGCACCGTTTCTGCATGGTGTATACACCGGTCATACCGTTTCGTCGATAGCTTGGTTAGCCGCTTCACTTGCCTCTGCGATCTTTTCTTCTAGGGCCTCTTCGACCTCAGCCGAAGAAACCGGGGTTTCTCCCACATTCCCTTCTTGGTCGGACGGCCAGACCTGGCCGCCAGAAACGTGGAAATAATTGGCCCCGGGCCCAAAAAAATCGTTCACCTGCTCCAAGTCGGTTGTGGTAACCAGGACTTGTTCGTAACGGGTGGCCTTCTCCAGGAGCCGGTGCCTGCGTGAGCCATCCATCTCCGATAACGCATCATCGAACAGGACAACAGGGCCCTCCCCTCGCACGGATTCCAAGAACTCGGCTTCCGCCAGGCGGAGCGCCAAGGCAAGGGTGCGTGCCTGGCCACGGGACGCAAAAATTCCCATGTCAGCTCCGTCGATAGTTAGGTTGAAATCGTCCCGGTGGGGCCCCACGGCTGTTATCGGACGGGCCCACTCCCGGTGGGACGCCGCAGCAAGAGCCTCCCGAAAATTGTTCTCTATCTCGGCAACATCGCCGCCAAGAAGCACGCTGGGACGGTACTCAACCTCAAGGTTTTCCTCAGGGCCGCTCAAGTCCTCATGGTGCCGCATGCAAGCTGGCGTAAGTTCTCGCATGGCTTCTTGACGCTGCCAGGTAATCGACGCCCCTTCGCGAACCAGTTCGTCGTCCCAAAAGGCCAGCTCGTCGCTCTCAGCTCGGCCTTCGCGGAGCAGGCGAAGCAGTTGGTTCCGCTGTTGCACAACGCGGTAATACAGTTGCAGTCTCTTCAGGTAGGCCTGGTCTGCCTGGGACAGGAGAATGTCCAGAAACCGTCTGCGGCCAGAGGGCGGCCCTTGGACCAACTCTATGTCCGCGGCGCTGAATAGAACCGCATTCACCTGGCCGATGAGCTCGCCAGCGGTATGCTTGAGCCGGTTGACCCTGATTTCCTTGCGGACGTTATAGCTCAGGCCATTGGCGTTCTGGCTCGAGCGTTGGGTTGGCTGGTAGCCGACGATGACTCGAAGGCTTCGACCCATTTTCTGGATAGTCCCGTCGACCAGCGCCTGTTCGCCGGACCTGGCTGCCTCGAAACTGACCAACTCCCGCTCGTTCTCAGCCCGGAACGATTTGGCGATGCAAAGTAGGTAGACAGCTTCCAACAGGGTGGTTTTGCCCTGGGCGTTCGGGCCGTAGTAGACAGTCACGCCAGGAGACAACTCAATATCCAGGTGGGTCAAGTTGCGGAAGTTGGTCAGTCGCAATCGGGAGAGGTAAGCCAACCGGACACATTCCTCCCGTTAAATTGGGCCAGGGGCAGAACTTTTAGTCTTGGTCCCTTAGCAACTGAATCTGGATCGCCAGCTCATCGGCGGCGCCCTCTTCTCCAGCGGAGAGCCGGAAGCAACGGTCGATGTACAGTTTGGCCAACTGAGAGCTCCGCTCCGAGTTGTCCCGGGCAACTTCCAAAAGGTCATTCACCCTGAAATTATCCGGAAGGTGCCGCGCCAGAACCGTGATCTCCGCACTAACCTCGCCGGCATTGGCCTGGTCCGAACCATCGACGGCGAAACGAAGCTGGCCCAGCAGCTTTGACAATTCGCCCAGCTTATCGCTCTCGCTCATGAAGCTGAACAGGACTTCATTGACATTCAGGGAGCCGTCTAGCTCTGGTTCAGGTTCCGGCTCGGGGGCTGCAGATCCCGCCGACTCAAGAGTCTCTATAAGTTCTTCACCGATCGCAGCGGCTGCGCCTTCGGCCGGGGTGCTGCTCATTGCCAACGCATCAGAGCAAAGCCCGGAATATACTTGGACTGCCTCGGTGGCCATCTCCATCATCCTGGCCAAGTCAAAGGAGAACATGTTGCCGCCGTACACCAGGTCATCCTCTCGTAACTGACTCATCCGCTCCAATTCCGCAAATGAGCCGATACCCTCGGGCACCGGTGGCATGGCGAAAGCCGAAAGGTCACTGAGCGGCATGTTGCCCAAATGGGAGGCCAAGAAGGGCGGGACGTACTTGGTGAGGTCAGACTTGACTGGCAGCGTGACCACATAGGTGGCATAGACCTTATCCGGCTCGGTGTCCACACGGAAGTAGAGCAGGGCATGTCCTTTGGGGTTCTGGGAATCACCCCGGTCGAAGATTACGTCCATGTCAGTCGGTCACGCCCTTGATCCAGATTTCTAAAGCCATTATAGGGCAAAGCAGACTACCCGGCCACGCGTTGTCGCAGTCTGGGCGCGCGTTGACTACCTGCGGCAAACTCAGTATTGTAGATGCAACGTGCCCAGCATGAGTCAGGAGGAGGTACGGAATGGCCGATACCGAACTGAAGATTTTCGATTACGAAAAGGCCGAGGTCGGTGAAGACCTGGGCTCCTACGAGTACACCCTGACTCAAGAGATGGTGGACGCATTCCGCTCTTCAGTGGACGACCCAGAAGCACCCTTCCCCACACTGGGCGTTAAGCACGACGCCACCGCGTTCGCCATGGTCTACGACGACCCCATCGGCACCGTGAATGCCGGCAACGAGGTAGAGTTCTTCAACCCGCCCATCGTCGGCAAAAAGATCAGCGTCAAAGGCCGGATCGCAGACAAATATCTGCGCCGGGACAAACCCTACATTGTCATTGAAGCGACTGCCATCGACGAAGATGGCCGTCTCCTGGAAAAGCTCAGCACCTATCAGTTGAAGAAGCCGGATGAGTTGGGGAAGAAATGGCATCCAGAACAGAAATAAAGCCCGATCAAGCGATTCCCTCAGTCACCAAATCTATCACGGAGAACTCGATACTCGAGTTTGAATCCACTGGGATACTCGACCGGGAGAACATCCACAACAACCCGGAGCTGGCCGCAAAGCGCCTTGGAACCACCTACACCCTAGCATCGGGCCGCATGTCCATAACTTTCGCCGCCGAGTGCATGCGTAAGTTCTTTGGGCCTGACGTTTTCAACCACACCGGCACGGTAAACTTGAAATTCCTCCGGCCGGTCAAGGCCGGGGATACCATCACCGTCACCGGAGCCGTCAGCGGAACCGAAGAAACTGACGCTGGCACCAAGGTTTCGGTGGACCTTTTCTGCGACAACCAAGACGGAAACCGCACCGCTGTGGGCATCGGAACAGCGGTAATCGCCTAGCCCACAGAAACTCTGGAGGACTAAATGGCAGGAGAACACGGAAAAGTAGAAGCGGAAATACTGTACTGCGTATCTTGAGGATACTTCCCTGTCGCCACGTGGTTGGCGACCGAGTTTTTCCGCTCTGACGCCCCCGGCGACATCGCAATCAAGATGACCCCATCGGACAAGGGGCGCCTGGAGGTCTACCTGGACGGTGAAAAGATCTTCGACCGCAAGGAAGCAGGGTCATTTCCGGACCTGGGCAAGGTCAACGAACTGAAGATGGCCATCGCCGAGAAGTTATTCGAGTTAGAAGAGGCGTAGACCTCGCTTAATAACTGCCGTAGGCAGATACCATCGGATAAGAATAAGCAGCCCGGGACCAACTCCTGGGCTGTATTTTTGTTAACAGAGTCCTGATTGGAGAAAGAATTGGCTAACCCAGAACACGTGAAACTAGCTTCCAGCGGCCCGGAAGCCCTGGACAACTGGCGCGAGAATAACCCGGACGTCGAATTAGACCTGGAAGGGGCCGACCTCAGCGGAGTGAATCTGGCTGGAACCAAGATTCGGGCCGCCAACCTAAAGGGAGCGGACCTCTCTGGCGCCAGACTGTCCCGGGCCAACTTGGCTGGGGCTGACCTCTCTGGCGCCAACCTAAACGAGGCAGATTTCGGCCAAGCCGGAATGGCCGGAGTCAACCTGACCGGTGCTTCCGTGGTCAATGTGAACCTTTTCTGGACCGACTTGAAAGGCGCGGTGCTCAAGGGCGCCGTCATGACCAGTTGCCGCATGAACCGGGTCAATCTGATCGGGGCGGACATCTCAGGAGCCAATTTCAGTCAGTCCAACATGATTGAAGCCGATCTTAGAAACACCGACATGACCAACGCTCTGTTCCAGTCATCCAACATGAATGGGGCCGACCTGAGCCGAGCCATCATGCCGGGAGCTGACTTTACCCTGGCTATGATTCGCGACTCTATGTGGATCGCCACTGACGCGAGGGGCGCGAGTTTCAACCAGGCCAGCCTCCATCGTTCGGACTTCACCCTGGCCAAATGGGATGACACAACCAACTTCCCAGAAAAGTTTGACCCGGAAAACACAGGCCCCAAGGACGTCAACGACTAGTCTGACTGCGTGCTAGAATTACCCCGCAAATAAAGGCATCCAGGAGACCCTGTGGCCGTCATTCAAATCGTGGGAAATCAGTCCGGCGTTGGCAAGACCAGCGTGGCCGCCGCATTGCTGGTTACAGCCAGTAAAGCCGGAAATCAGGCTGCCTACTACAAGCCGTTCTCCGACGGGCGCACAGCAGACTCCGATGTCGCCTTCATGTCCGGGCTGCTTGAGTCCATCGGCGGCCCTGCCGTCCCCGCCCCCAGAAACAAATCCGATTCCGGCGAACTAAGCACAGCTCAGTCGGAGGTCTCCAGGCTTGAGTCTGAAGGCGGCATCGTAATCATTGAAGGCCCCGATGCGTCAACGCCCTACGGTATTCCTTCCAAGGTCATCCTGGTGCACCGAGGCCCTCAGGAGGCCGTCGCCGAATCGGTCTCTTCCGCTGGCTCTGACCTAGCCGCTGTGGTGGTCAACGCCGTGCCCATCCATCGCCGAGACGAGGTTGCCCGTGGACTGGCCGGCCAGTCTGTTCCGGTAGCCGTGATTCCAGAGAGTCGGGGCATGCTCACCGTAACCGTTGGCCAACTGGCCGAGCACCTTGGGGGCGAATGGGTGCTGGATCCGGTGAACGCCGATGCTCCCATAGAACGTTTCATGATTGGCGGCAACATCATGGACGAAGGCCCAACCTACTTCGGCCGCTACGCCAACCAAGCAGTCATCACCAGGGTCGAGCGCCCAGACATCCAGATGGCCAGCATGTGCGATAAGACCTGCTGCCTAGTCCTAACAGGGCCGGGCAATCCTTCCGATTACATCAAGTCCGAAGCGCTGAAACGCGATGTCCCCTTGATCCAGGTGCGCACCAACACTCTAGATACGGCCGATGCCCTAGCAGGCCTTTTAGACAAAGCCGATGCCCGCACCGCCGCCAAAGCCGACCATTTCGCTGGCCTGCTGGAAACCTACCTGGGCGCAGAGGGCTTGGAGCAACTGTTAAGTTAGGCTTCAGCCCCAGCCTCAGCTTCTTGACTGAGCGTGATATCAGGCCCTACAATGGCAGTTACGGCTCCGTATTGGAGCCAAAGAATTAATCCAACCCCAAACAGCACCGCTAAACGCCGGGGGAGAACGATATGCCCATAACCCAAGATGGCATGGTACTGACGGTGGCCATTTCCGAGAAAGCCGCCGAGAAGATCAAATACTTCGCTTCGAAAGATGGCATTGAAGAAAACGTCGGAGTACGCGTGGCCGTTAAAGGCGGCGGATGTTCTGGCCTGACCTACGACCTCAATATCACCGGTGAAGTCGTCGAATCCGAAACCGAAAAAGTTGTCGAGCAACACGGCGTGAAAGTGATTGTCGACAAAAAGAGCTATATCTACCTGGTCGGCACCGAGTTGGATTTCTCCGACGGCTTAAACGGCAAAGGCTTTGTCTTCCAGAACCCAAATGCCAAGAAAGCCTGCGGCTGCGGCACTTCGTTTAGCGTCTAACCCAGGCAGCGTCTAGCCGCCCCACTAGCCGAACCACAAGCGCCGCCTTGTCCATACAAAAGCGGCGCTTGTTCATTACAGCTCAAAGTCTCCCATCGGAGCGTCCCATGGCCCTACAAACCGGCGCAGTCATCTTCGTCGACCGACACGGATTCCAGCTACCGGCGGTCTACGCCGATTTCTCATCCGAATACGAAGCCGCCACTACCACCGCCGGAGTTCACGATGCCTCGTACATGGGGCGATTAAAAGCCACCGGCGAGGACGGCTTGGACCTGCTGAACCGTATGTCTACCAACAATGTGATGGACCTGGGCGCCGGCGAAGGAGCGGTAACCGTTCTGACCACCGACCGCGGTCGAATCATCGATGTGCTGGGTGTAGTGAACCAAGGCGATCACGTGATTCTATTGACCAGCCCCGGCCGTCAACAAACGGTGATCGAGTGGCTAGATAAATACACCATCATGGAAGACCTGACGATCGAGGATGTCACCGCTGAGACCACCATGCTGGCGCTTGTTGGCCCTGACTCCGGAACTATTCTGGGCCTCACTACATCACATGGTCCCCAAGACTCACTGACGGCCCACAGCGTCCGATTGGGTGGAGTTGACGTGCTGGCTGTAGAACAACCCCTTGGGACGCTATCCAGGTACTGGTTGATAACCAGTCCGGAT
>VFHF01000220.1 GCA_009392095.1 SAR202 cluster bacterium | reverse complement strand
CCCGACGACTGACGTCCATCAATAAGCGTCAGATATGATCCGCGGCTGAAATAGGCATAAATCCTTTGGGCCGAAATTGACTCGATTCGAACGGGCAGAGTATCCTTGTCAGATTCAAGCCACTCCCACCGAAGCAGACGTCAAGCAGCGGGCCGCCCGGCGTCCACCCGTACAGGAGCCAGATTTGAGCGACACCAAACAGATATTTTCTCCGGCACAGCGGTCTTTATTGGCCGATGTGCTCAACCGAATCATTCCCCCTAACGATAAGCTGCCGGGAGCTGGAAATTTGGGAGTAACGGATTTCGTCGAGGCTGCGGCCGCGGCCAATCCCGGCCTTACCCGGTTATTCAACGAGGGTTTGACCCAGATTTCGATCACAGCCGCCGGCACCACCGGCCAGGACTCTTCCCAGGCGTTCGTCGGACTTTCCAGCGCAGCCAAAGACGAACTGTTAAGAGAGATCGAAATCGCCCATCCGATGTTCTTCGAACAACTAATCCTGCAGACTTACAACGGCTATTACACCAACCCAGCGGTTTTTGAGCTGATCGGCTATCAGCTCCCCAAACCGGCCCCGCCCGGCACACATCCCGAACTGCTGGATGTGTCACTGCTAGACCAGCAGCGCAAACGGGCCCCCTTCTGGAAGAAGGTCTAAAATAACCCCAGCAATCTCCGCATTTCCCATCTAGGTTAAATGGGAGGCATATTATGCCCAGAGAAGATTTCGACCTAAAACTGAACCAGCTTCAATCAGAGGTTGAAACCCTGGCCCAAATCGTGGGCAAGTCCATCAACCGGGCGGTTGACGCCTTGAAACGGCGGGACTTAGTCGCTTCTCAGGAAGTTATCAACGACGACGACTATATCGACCACAAGCGCTTCGAGATTGAAGAGCGTTGCGCCGACATGATCGCCACCCAGCAGCCGATGGCCGGCGACCTTCGGGCGATTATAGCTTTGCTCCACATAGTCGTGGAATTGGAGCGGATGGGCGACTACGCTGAGGGAATCGCCAAAATCAGCATATCCATGGGCGAAGACCCGCCCCTGAAGCCCCTAATCGACATCCCACGCATGGCCGAAAAGGCCACCACCATGTTGAACGACAGCATCGATTCCCTTCTGAACCGGGACATGGTGAAAGCAAATGCCGTCTGTCTTGCAGATGATGAAGTAGACGAACTCTACAATCAGGTGTACCGGGAGCTGATCCTATTCATGGTGCAGGACCCGGAGACAATCCAGAAGGCCACCTATCTGCTGTGGGTCGCCCACGACCTGGAACGCATCGCCGACCGGGCCACAAACATCGCTGAGCGGGTGATCTTCTTGGTGACGGGCAAGTTAGTGGAGATCAACGTCTCCAAATACTAAGCCCGTGGTTATGCCGTAAAGGCCAATTGCAACTGACCTTTGGTTGCCATGTTTTCTTGTACCTTCGCCCGGTCCGGCAGATTCCACTGCCGCCGCACCCGGTCCACAGTATCCATCACAGTCTTGGTGTAATCCCTGGGCGCGTAGGTCTTGTTGTTGTACAGCCGGTTGTACCCCGGATTTAGGTGGGGATACGCCTCTCGCAGCATGGGCATGAACCATTCTTTTGATCCCGGCTTTAGGAACAAGACGTTGGCTCCTAAATACTCGGCGCCATGCTCGTGAGCTGCTTCCACCACTGCCTGGATATTTGCTTCGTCGTCGGTGATACCCGGCAGCAACGGGGCCATCATCACCCCGGCAGAGACGCCGTTCTCCACCAGATACTGCATGGCTTCCATACGGGCCATCGGGTTCGGCGTTCCGGGTTCCATCATCTTCCAAACCTTCTCATCGATGGTCCCAATGCTGAAGTTGACGTGCACATCGGCCACTTGCGTCAGTTCCGCCAAGATGTCTGCGTCGCGGCGGACCAGCACACCCTTGGTGGTGATGGATGCGGGGTTCTGGAAGTCTCGGAGCACATGCAGAATGCCGCGAGTAATCTCGTATTCGGCTTCGGCGGGTTCGTAGGGGTCGGAGGCAGTTCCGATGGCGATGGATTCCCGGCGCCAACTGGGCCGTTTCAGTTCCTGTCGCAGCACCTCGGGAGCGTTCACTTTGGCGAATACCCTGGTCTCAAAGTCGCGCCCAGAATCCAACCCCCAAAACTCGTGTGTCGGCCTGGCATAGCAGTAGGTGCAAGCGTGACGGCAGCCCCGGTAAGGATTCAGTGTCCAACGGAACGGAAACTTCGGAACATCAATCTTATTGAGCAGGGTCTTGCAGTGAATCTCTTGAACGTCGGCTCCGGCCATTGCCCCTCCCTATACACCCGGCAAGTAATTAAAATTTATTAGAACATTAATTCTAATTATACGCATGGGCTTTATATTAAGGCAAGCAGGGGCAGTCACGAGGGTGGGCCGAGAGCATCGTCACCTACCGCTTGTAGACCGCAGCTTCGCCGGAGCGGTCGCAATTCAGCTTGCGGCTGAGGTGCAGACCCTCCAGGATGAATTCCACGGCCGACGCAATGACCTCAGGCCGCTTGTCCCTGGTCAATTTCTTGACCGCTTTGTCCAAGCCGTCGATGTTCTTCACCAGGTCCGGATAACCAGCCGCCGGCAGGTCGCTGCCTGTCTCGGCACGGTTTCCCAGGTCGAATGAGTCTACTATCGCTTCCAAGTCGTCCACTTCGAAGTAACTGCCAAACGTCCGTAGCACCGCGCGCCGGGTCAGGTCGTCGGTCAGCCGGGACTCGCGGCCTTCTTCAAATGTCTCAAGCTCGATCTTTCCAGCGAATGACGCCCCGATGAATGACAGGTCGCTGACCCTGGGGCAGGCCCATTCTTCGTTATTGCGAATGCCCCTGCGCACGGCGTTGCCCAGCATGGTCTCAAAATTAGAGATGGAGACCCGGACGCTCACCCCGGAGCGTTGGTTGATCTCGCTGCTCAGGCGGGCCTGGGTGGTGATCTCCGCCAAAATCTCTTTCATATGGTCGGGGATGACCAGCTTGTCCTCTTCGGGGAACTTGGCCCGCTCCTGGTCCATGATGGCGATCTCATCCTTGGGATCCAAGGGGTAATGGGTGTGGATCTGGGAACCGTACCGGTCCTTGAGTGGGGTGACGATACGTCCCCGGTTGGTGTAGTCTTCCGGGTTTGCCGTCGAGACCACGAACACGTCTAGAGGCAACCGGACCCGGTAGCCCTTGATCTGTACGTCCCGCTCTTCCATCAGGTTGAACAACCCCACCTGAATCCTTTCCGCCAAATCTGGCAGCTCGTTGATGCAGAAGATGCCGCGGTTGGTGCGGGGAACCATTCCATAGTGGATCACCAACTCGTCGGACAGGTAATGCCCCTCGGCTACCTTGATGGGGTCGATCTCACCGATGAGATCGGCAATGGATATATCAGGAGTCGCCAGTTTTTCCGCGTAACGGTCCTCTCTCGGGATCCATTCCAAAGGGGTTTTTTCGCCCATCTCCGCAACCTTGTCGCGGCAGACCTGGCAGATGGGGTCGTAGGGATTATCGTTGATCTCGCAACCGGCGATCTTGGGAATGGATTCGTCGAGCAGATTCGTCATGCTACGAATGATACGGGACTTGGCTTGCCCGCGTTCGCCCAGCAGTATGATGTCCTGGCCGGCAAGGATGGCATTTTCGATCTGTGGGATGACCGTCTGCTCGAATCCAACGATTCCGGGGAACACGACCTCTTCGGCTCGTATCTTGGCGATCAGGTTCTTCCGCAGCTCCTCACGGACGGGAAGGACTTCATAGTTGCTCTTGCGGAGCGCTCCGACGGTCTGGGGACGTTTCGCCTTGGGCATGCTCACTCCTCCATCTTCTTAAACGTGCTTCTACGCCAGGCCAACGGCATGATGCCCAACATAAGACCAAATGTGCTGCAGCCACGTATTAGTCGTAGTGAAACGGTTATGCGAACCGGTCGGTTTCAAGTTATCACACCTTGGCTTATAATTTAACGGGAGAGAATACTCGCTTAGAGTTTGATAATGTTTCACAGACTGGCGTTTCCCCTCTTATATTTCCTGGCCCCCCGATTGCTGCCCAAAGCGATGAAGTTTGCCCGCTTGGTCTGGCGGCTGACCTTCGACAAACGGGTATCAATCTTTCTTCGGGCCTTGGTTCCGATTGCTCTGCTCTACGTCATTTCCCCCTACGATATTCTTAAGGACCGGATCCCAATTATTGGCAGGTTCGACGATCTGATCATCTTGGGGCTGGCGTCGTTGTTTTTGACCAAGCTGGCGCCGCCAAATGTCGTGGATGAGCACATGGATCGGGTGCCGGAGTCCAACCGCCCGGAAGACAAAGACCCCGAAAAAGTGGTCGACGGTTCGAGCCGGTTGATTGACGACGAGTAGAGCTTCCATCATCGTTCCCGCCTCAGGAATGGGACTCTACGTCCACGTGCCGTTCTGTAAGACCAAGTGCCCGTACTGCGATTTCAATACCTATCAGGGCATCGAGAACCTGATGGAGCCATTTCTTCCTTCCCTAAAGGCAGAGATTCAAAGTTGGGGCGAGACCCTGGCCCATCCAGCAGTTACGTCAATCTTCTTCGGCGGCGGCACCCCATCCTACCTGCCTCCCGGCTACATAGAACAGATACTTGCTTGTATCCAGTCGTCTTATCAGGTGGATTCGGGCGCGGAGATCACCATCGAAGCCAACCCCGGAGACCTGGACGCCGCGGCATGTGCCGGTATTCTGGCCCAGGGCGTCAACCGCCTGAGCATTGGAGTGCAAAGCCTGGATAATGATCTGCTGAACCTGCTGGGCCGCCGTCATCAGGCGTCCGAAGCGGTCGACGCATTCCAGGCCGCACGCAAGGCCGGGTTCGACAATGTGAACCTGGACCTGATGTACGGGCTGCCCAACCAGTCCATCCACCAGTGGCGAAAGACATTGGACTCGCTGACCAGCCTGGAGCCGGAGCACATCTCTCTCTACGCCCTGACCCTCGAGGAGGGCACGCCCATGCACCGCTGGGCCGAAGAAGGGAAGATTCCTGAACCCGACCCGGACCTTGCCGCAGACATGTACCAGTACGCCCGCGAGTCATTGGCCGCTGCGGGCTACCACCACTATGAGATATCCAACTGGTCCCTGCCTGATCGGGCTTGCGGCCACAACCTGGTCTACTGGGAGAACGGCCCGTATCTGGGTGTCGGGCCCGGGGCCCATTCCCGCCTGGGAGACTGGCGATTTTGGACTGTCCTCTCGCCGCGGGACTACAACACCAAAGCCACTGCCTGGGCCCAATCCGGGATACAACCGGCTGATGACTTGGTTGAAACGGTGCTAGAAAGCGTCCAAACCCTGGGCGGCTGGGAACACCTGGGCCCGGAGACCATCTGCTCGGAGACCATGTTCCTCGGACTGCGGCTGTTGGACGGCCTTAACCTATCAGGTGCCTCTGCTAGAACGGGGGTCGACATGGCCGGCAAATTCCAGGCCCCGATCCAAGAGTGCATAGACCTGGGCCTGCTGGTCCGGGATGGCGATTGCCTCAAGTTAACGGAGTCGGCCTACCTGATCGCCAACCAAGCGTTCACCCGGTTCTTGGGGTAGGGCGCGTTTCCAATTAGCCGGTCCGCCGCCGGCCATCAGCGATCTACCTCTTGTTCCCCAAAAACCCTTCATCTTCAGCCCTGATTCCCTGGAAAGCGTTCTTTTATGATTCCGATGGAGTTCCTCGTTGTCTGGCAAATGCCGCTATGCGGTGGCCGCCCCACGCCTAGCGCCGAACCCCTATAGGGAGGACTCCCTATATTCCTAGGCCGCTACTGAAATTACCCGTTCTTAAAGATGCGGAGTCCTCCCGATGTTCACTCCTCTGGCAGGTCATACGGTGTCCTCACAACAAATTGTGAGGTGAGGCAACCATGAAAACAGCGATGAACATCCAGATAGCAGCACAGAAAA
>VFHF01000219.1 GCA_009392095.1 SAR202 cluster bacterium | reverse complement strand
ACCGAAGGGTCTGCCAGGCCGAGGATTGAAAGATTCTTCGTCGCTCCACTCGTGGGAATGACAATACTGGGTAAACGAAAAACACCAATCGGGGTGTTTTTCACCTCTGTGGTAAACCCTGCGATTAACCCTCGGCGATGCTCTCAGGTCCGCCACAGTCTTGTCCATGCCGGTGCCATCGCCACCAATCTTTGAATGGTGGGAGGAAACTCCATACCCGGAGATATCAAGCCAGGTGACCGGGTCGTTAACCTTTGGCCGCAATTAGGATAGTTGTGGCCTGTCTCGCGCTAAGTCGTCTACAATGCCGGGGATATTGAGTAACGCCGTAAAGATCCAAACGGAATGAGGGAAGTATGCCTTATTACATGTATGTTGCATTGCAAGAGGATGACAAAATATTGGTCCACACCATAGAGCCGCAAACGGGAAAGCTAACCCCTCAGGCTGAGGTCTCCATTCCCGGCGGGCCGTTCACAATGGCGATTAGTCCGGACCGGAAGTTCCTCTACGCGGGATGCCGCGATACGCCACAGATAGCCAGCTTTCAGATCAACCAGGACAGCGGAGGGCTCACCCAAAATGGCACGATACCCGTCGAGGGTTGGCCCGTTTATATAGCCACGGATCGCAAAGGCAAGTTTGTGCTGTCGGCCTATTACCAAGGCGCCCATGTTGGGGTGCATCCGATCGGCGCTGATGGATCGGTTGGGGACCCACCCATCGAATGGCTGGCCACGGCGACCGGGGCCCACGCAATGCAGACTGACTCGACCAACAGTTACGCGTTTGTGCCGCACATCGCCGGCAACGGACCTAACGCCATCTTCCAGTTTAAGTTCGATGAAAACACCGGCCATCTCACGCCAAATTCGCCTGCCAAGGTGGAGCCGGAAGAGTTTCTAGGCCCGCGCCACTTCTGTTTTCACCCCTCTTTGGACGTCCTGTACTTTTCCAACGAACAGGACTGTAGTGTAACCGGCTATCGGCTGGACACCGGCAATGGAACGCTGTCAGCGTTTCAGACCATAACCACCCTGCCGGAAGGTTACACCGAGCGGAACACCTGCTCGCAGATTCAGGTCTCTGCGTCAGGTCGGTTCCTTTACGCTCCCAACCGGGGGCACGACAGTATCGCCTGTTTTTCGATAGATACCGCCACCGGGCAGTTGACCGGCAACGGCATCGTTGGCTCCGAGGCGAGACCCAACGCGTTGTGCCTTGGCCCTCAGGACAGATTTCTCTACTCCGCCGGCCAAGAATCGGGCCGCATGGCGTCGTTCAGCGTCAACTCTGATTCAGGAAAATTGACCCCTCTTGAGACCTATCCGTTGGGAAACGCTCCGGTCTGGGTGTCAATCATCGAGTTGCCGGGATAAGTAGGCAGATGGGAAAGAGGCGAGGAAAATGGACAAACAGGAAATCGATCAATTCTTAGCGGGCATAAAGATGGCCGTAATGGCGACCATTAATAAAGATGGGTCGCCTCATCTTTCACCCAATTGGTACTACTACGACGGGGACAAATTGATGTTCGTCACAACAAAGCAGCGCCTGAAATTTTTTAACCTGAGACGTGACGACAGGATGTCCGTCTGTGTCTATGAACCACCCCTTGCATCAGATTACGTGGTATTTCAGGGTCGAGCGACGGTCGATGATGGAGATATTTGGGACGATGCCCGCAAGGTTATCCAGCGGTATGTGGAGGCCGACCAGGTTGACGGGTATGTGGAGCGTTGGAAGACCCAACCACGGGTCCTGGTGAAGATAACGCCGGACAAGGTTTACACTCGGTCATGAGAGTGACCTTTGGTTCTAGTTGAAGATTTACATGGATTCCGGACACGCCGGCGCCTCTGGCCGGTTCGACTGGCTGAAAGAAGTGGCCCTTGAATATGCTTTCACTCTGAAAGTGTTTGGGTTGAGCAAGACGGCTCACCCGACCGGCGCAGATTAGGGTTAAATTTATGCAAGGTGTAGGAGATTTCTTTGACTGCATTGACTGACAACATGACGTTCGGTACCTTTATGGCCCCTTTTCACCGGGTAGGTGAGAACCCCACCTTGGCCCTGGAGCGTGACCTTGAGTTGATCGAATGGCTGGATGATCTGGGATTCGACGAAGCCTGGATTGGCGAGCACCACAGCGGGGGCTGGGAGACTATTGCATCTCCCGAGGTATTTATCGCCACCGCAGCCGGCCGGACCCGCCACATCCGCCTGGGTACCGGTGTAGTCAGTTTGCCCTACCACCATCCCTATATGGTGGCGAACCGGATGGTGCTGCTGGACCACCTGACCCGAGGAAGAGTGATGCTCGGCGTTGGGCCCGGAGCACTGGCGTCCGACGCGAATATGTTTTGTATCGATCCGGAGCGCCAACGGGAGATGATGGACGAATCGTTGGGGGTGATCATGCAGCTCCTGGACGGCTCCGAGCCGGTGACTTGCGAGACCGATTGGTTCAAGTTGAAAGATGCGACACTACAGCTCCGGCCCTATCAGAAGCCGACTTTGCCGGTGGCCGTTGCCTCGGTCCAATCGCCTGCCGGCGTACTTCTAGCAGGCAAGCACGGCGTCTCGGTAATCTCATTAAGTGTGCCTCGCGATGCCATCAGAAGCACCTCGTTGAAAGACCAGTGGAGCATCGCAGAGGAAACGGCGGCCGAGCACGGCCAAACCGTGCGCCGTGAGGACTGGCGGCTGTCCGTTGGGTGTCATCTGGCGGAAACCCGAGAACAGGCATTCGAAGATATCCGAGTTGGAGCCGGCCGTGTGGTGACCGAATACACCGGCGGGACCAACGGCAACCCGATTCCTGACGTGCCCGCCCATGAAGTGGTCGACTATATGGTGGAACACAACCAGTGGATCGTGGGAACCCCGGACGATTGCATCGCCGGGATAGAACGCCTCCAAGAAGCCAGTGGTGGGTTCGGCGGACTGCTGTTGCGGGCAGAGGACTGGGCGCCTCGCGACAAATTGCACCGGAGTTACGAGTTGATGGCTCGCTACGTCATGCCCCGCTACCAGGGTAGCCTCACGGGAATCATAGATTCCCAGCAAAGGTCTGCCAGCATGAAAGACGCGCTCCAAGCTAACCGAAGGGCCGGCTTGAAACGAGCTACCGATTCATACCTGGCAGGGAGCCGTTAATCTTTAGACAACGGGCGTCAGGCATTTTGCCTGGAAACAACAACATAAATCGGAGGCTTTGATGGTACAAATAGTAACGGTCTACCCTGGCTCAGACGGCGAGTCACTTCTTTTTGACGTACCCACAGATCAATTTGCCGAAATCATCAAGCATATCGGAGATGGCCCTACCAGGCTGAATCAAAACCAGTCACCTTCAGTCGATGACTACCACAACGCTTCACGCATCCAGTATGTCGTGCACTTGGAGGGTATTTCCGAAATTGAAGTGGCCGATGGGACAATCAAGCGCCTCAACCCGGGCGATATTCTCATCGCACAGGACACCACTGGGCATGGTCACATCACCCGAGGGATCGGCCAGGGGATTCGGGTCTCAATGAATGTGCCATTGGAAGAAGGGCCGTGGCTCCCGAAGGGGTGACGCATCCGAAAAGATGCATGCCCTATTATGAGATTAAAATACCCGGAAGTTGGCACTTCTCCAAAAGCCACCGTCGGTCGTCATCTCCCAGCATCTGGCTGATCTTGTCCCACACCTCCTGGTGATATTCGCCAAGCCATGCTTTCTCTGATTCCGACATCTGACCCCAGTCGATTAGGGATGTGTCAAAGGGTATCAATGTCAAAGGATCCAAGCGCAGCCAACGCTTGCCGTCTGGATGGTCCGGCAATGTAACATCAGCAGCTACCAAGTATAGATTTTCTAGGCGCACACCTCCCCAACCTGCTTCGTAATATCCAGGTTCGTTGGAGACGATCATTCCGATTCTCATGGGTTCGTCCACACCCCTGGGAGCAATTCTCTGGGGACCTTCATGGACGTTTAAGAATGCGCCGACGCCGTGGCCTGTGCCGTGCCCATAATCCAGTCCAGAGTTCCAAAGGTGGGTTCTAGCCAAAGCGTCCAAAGCGATGCCGCCGGTGCCTTCGGGAAATCTCTGCATGGCTAGGTTTATGTGACCACGCAGGACTTTGGTGTACATCTGTTTCTGACGGTCTGAGGAGGTGCCAACGATAACGGTTCGAGTATCGTCGGTAGTGCCGCCGAGCATCTGAACGCCTGAGTCGACAAGGAACAACTCACCGTCTGTTAGTAGAACGTCAGGATCTGCATCGCCATAGTGGACTATCGCTCCATTGGCACCTGCAGCGGCGATGGTAGTGAAACTGAGATCGTAGAACCCATCTTCGCTAGCGTATTCTTCGTGCAGCAAAAGGCTGAAGTCAAGCTCACTTACCGCTTGACCAGAAGCTATTTTGTCTTCCAAGACCTTGAAACTGCGGATCTTGGCGGCAGCAGCGTGACGGTGAGCCTTCCGGCTAGCGGAGATCTCAGCTTCGTTTTTTATTGCCTTGAGCATCACCACGGGATTCGCCTTTTCGAGTACTTTCTGGTCGCTTTTCAGAACCAGACGGGTGGCCACTGTCGTCCCGCTGGGATCCAGCCACACGGTTTCCAACGCCCTGGCGCTGGCAAGTCCCATCGATTCGACGTAGGCCTCGTAGGGTTGGAACTCGACCAAAGAATACAGAGCTTGCCGCAATGCAGGAGGCGGAACGGTGCGGGTGAAACACGTCGCTCTTTCCAAGTCGATGACCAGGTATGCCTCGAACACCGGGTTGAACGCAATGTCACTACCTCTTAAGTTGGTAACCCATGCGATCTCGTCTAATTTGGTCAACACCAACAGGCCGGCGCCAGCTTCATCCATCTCCTTCCGAACATTCGAGAGCTTTTCAGCCACTCCGATTCCAGTAACAGCCTCATGCAAGGCATAAATGGAATTGGACGGTGGAAGCGGTTGATCTTCCCAGACAGCGTCAACCAGATTGGCATCGATCGGCACCATCTCAGACTCCGTCGAATGCAAGGCCGCCAAATAAGCAGAATGGGCTTGCATTGACAATAAAAACGGGTCGAACCCGACACGTATACTAACTCGCTCTTTCTCCATCTCCGTCAGCCATTGGCTCGGCGTGTGCTCGCCACTCAAACCGAGTTTGTGTACACGGAACTTGCT
Source organism: SAR202 cluster bacterium (assembly GCA_009392095.1). Taxonomy (GTDB): domain Bacteria; phylum Chloroflexota; class Dehalococcoidia; order Lucifugimonadales; family UBA3495; genus UBA9611. The sequence goes on along the minus strand of VFHF01000219.1, from coordinate 4,520 downwards.
CAGATCAACTTCGTCGTCAGCCTGGAGGTAGTAACGGGAATCCACGAACAGATGGTTGCCGTCGGGGCAGATGATCGCGTCCCCGGCCGACCCCTTGAATCCGGTTATTGCCATGCGCCTGCGGCCATATTCAGGGACATATTCGTTCAGATGAGCGTCGGACGATGGGACCAGATAGGCGTCTATCCGGGCTTCTCTCATACGCCGGTGAAGAGCATCTAGCCGGCTGGTTAGCTGATCAACCATGGTGAAACATCGATCCTTACAGGAGATTCGTCCTAGACTTTCAATGATATCTAGGGTTGGAGTACTTCTCCGTTGGTATAGCCAAGCTATATTAACGCATTGAAAAAGGGCCGGACAATCGATAAGCGCCTACTCCTGTGATCACATCCGTGATTCGCCGTACATCTCCAGAATCCATGGAGGGGTTAAAGGGTTATACAGGCTGATCTTTGTGACGATCCGAGCGTTACGGCAGGCGGTGAACTTCCCGACTATATCAATGATAGGATGGGGAGAGATTCGCCAATTTCAGGGGGCACAGATGGCCGACAAAATACGTTTGGGTATCATAGGAGCCAATATCCACCGGGGATGGGCGCCAAGAGCACATTTGCCAGCGGTGGTGGCAAGTCCCGAGTTCGAGTTGACCGCTGTTTGCACCACCCGCCAAGAGAGTGCCGATGAGGCCAGGCAAAAATTCGGGGCGAGACTGGCGTTCGACGACTACCACGAGTTGATAGATCATCCTGACATAGACGCAGTAGCCGTTAGCCTGAGGGTCCCAGCGCACTATGAGCCAACTATGGCAGCTCTTAACGCAGGGAAGCACGTCTACACGGAGTGGCCTCTAGGGCGAACTACCGCCGAAGCGAAGGAGATGGCTGATTTGGCTCAGGCCAAGGGAGTCCGAAACATGGTTGGACTTCAAGCCCGTGCGAATCCGGGCATATTATTCGTGAAGGACTTGGTATCGTCCGGTTATGTTGGCGATGTGATGTCCTGTCACGTAAGCCGCATCAATGGCGGTGGCCTCGAGAGAACCTCGGACCGGACCTGGCAACGAGATGTTGACCTCGGCGCTAACACTTTGACCATCGCTTGTGGGCATACGATCGACGCGTTACGTTTCGTGGTCGGCAACTTCAGTCATATTTCTGCAGTGGTGAGTAACCAATCTAAGGAATGGTTTGAGGTCGACACTGAGCAAACAGTTGAAGTCACCTCCCCAGATAACATCTTGGTCAGCGGAAAACTCGTAAACGGCGGGGTTGGCTCAGTACACGTAGCGAGCAATCCATGGGTTGGAAGCGGCTATCGCATGGAGATATACGGACGAGGCGGGACCTTGATCGTATCTTCAGAGGGATCTGCGAACACGAGTGCTGTTCGTATTCAGGGTGCAAAAGGTGGAAACACGCTAGAGGACTTAGAGATACCCGGGAAATATAGGTTCGTGCTTGAAGGGATGCCCGAAGGAGAGCCATATAACGTGGGGCAAATGTACTACCAGTTTGGCCAATCTATCTCTTCGGGTAACGACTGCCAGCCCGATTTCAACGAAGCCGTAGAGCTACATCGTTTCATCGACGATATAAGGGAGTCTTCGGACCGAGGGCGAGAAATCGCAGTTGACACAAAATAAGTTTACCTTTAGTTACCGACCAACGTGCGTGGCCGAGTATCCGATACGCCTAATCGAGCAGACCCACAGAGGCTATGTATGAACGCAACCAAAACCCTTTCCGAGTTTGTCGCCAGCTCCCGTTACGATGATTTTGATGATTGTGTCGTAGAGGCTGCCAAGATCGCTATCCTAGATGGAGTTGCAAACATGTTGGCGGGCTCTACTCAGGAACTAGCGAGTATAGTTGGTCGCTACGTCCAAGATATGGGTGGATCTACGCAATCGTCGGTAGTCGGATGGGGATTCAAAACCAACGCTCCGTCCGCCGCTTTCGCGAATGGAGTCTTTGGCCATTGCCTGGATTTCGAGATTCAAGGTTACCCGCCGACTCACGGTACGTCTTCTTGCCTACCCGCGGCGCTGGCTCTTGGAGAGGAAAGACCTACTAATGGCAAGGCAATCATAGAAGCATACGTCATGGGATGGGAGATTCAAGGGCGGCTGAGGGCCGCGTCCGCCGCCTTCTCGAATCCGGCCTATCACCCCCCGGGCTTGGTAGGACCCTTGGGTGGAGCCGTTGCTGGTGCGAAAGTCCTTGGACTAGATGCGTGGCATATCCAGATGGCTATGGGCATCGCTGCGTCTCGCACTGGAGGGCTGACTGCCAATACTGGCACCATGGTTAAATCCACCCACACCGGAAACGCCGCCCGAATGGGAGCAGAGGCTGCCATCCTTGCCGCCGCAGGCTATACGAGCAGCGACTCGATCTTAGAGGCTCCCAACGGTTATTCGGATGCTCTCTTCGATGGCAACATGGATTGGGAAATGTTAACAAATGGGTTGGGCGTATCCTACCGATTAGTCGACCCCGGATTCGACATCAAGCGGTTCCCTGCCCAGGTTCACATGCAAAATCCTATCGAAGCCGTACTAAACCTCCTAGAGTCGCATAGCCTTCGAGCCGATGACGTTGAAAATTTAACCGTCCACACGGGCGGCCGAGGGCATTCTGGATCGCTGCCTGCGAGTGGGCTTGACGGAAAGTTCAGTATCGAATATTGCGCAGCAGCCGCGCTATTGGATGGGAAAGTCGGCATCGAAACCTTCACCGACGACCGTCGATTTTCGCCTGATATGGAAGAGACATTAGGAAAGATTCAAGTGGAACCCGGTAACCACGACTCAGCTGACGCAAAAGTAACTGCGCTACTGAAAGACGGAAGCTCCGCAGCAGCGGAATGTCGAGGCTTCCGAGGGTCTGCCCGGAACCCTATGAGCCGAGACGAACGCATGGACAAAGTCATCGACTGCATAGGCCGTGTGCTGACCGACCAGGACGCCGATCGTTTAGTGAGTCTGATCGAAGGCCTAGAAAATGTGGCTGACATTTCCGAAATAATGGACTTAATTGGACGACAACCAAGCGTTTAGGCCGGTTGATCAACGTAGAGATTCATCAGTTCATACTTGGTCTTATGCCAGGCCAATGACCGATCCCAAAAGGCTCTCAAAAGAGGGAAATTAATGACTTTAGAAAAACCTTTGGACTATCAAGTCAGCACTGCCGACCGCCATATCATCTGTTCGCCCAACGCTATTTCCGGCATTGCCAACTCTCTGGAAAGATTGGGTGCAACGCGGGCGCTAGTCGTTTGCGGTCCAACGATTCTTGAACATTCCAACGTAGTCCAGCGTGTGCAAAAGGCGTTGGGCGACCGCTGCATCGGGCTATATTCAGGCGTTGCTCCCCACGCTCCTGTTGAGATGCTGGAAGAAGCAGTCGCCACAGCCCGAGAACTTCAACCGGATGCCCTCATAGCCGTTGGAGGTGGCAGCACTAGTGACACCTGCAAAGGCATTGCCGTACTTCTGGCGGAGGGCGGAGACATACTTGATTATGTGATTCGTTTCGAGCCGCCCGACCGGATATTTATCCCGGAGACCCCTAACAAAAAGATTCCAATTATCGCGGTGCCAACAACATTTGGCGGAGCTGAGGTAGGAAGCGGGGGCGGAGGCTTCACCAGCAAATCCCTTGGCCGCAAACTATCGCTGGCTGGCGAAGGCACGACTCCGAAAATCGTGATTATCGATGGCGAGGCCCTCGCGACCACCCCAATGAGCATATTGCTGTCCACCGGGATCGGTCAGTTGCGTATCGCGGTAGAGAGCGTGTATTCCATTGACCACCATCCAGTTGGTGATGCATTGGCGCTACATACTATCAAAATGCTGGTCGACTATCTCCCTCGATGCTCCAGCCGAGAGATTGACTATCTCTTGCAAGCCAAGTCGGCAGCGTGCATGGTTATGATTGCTCGGCCAGGCTTGGGATTGAACACCGCCACTGCACACCATGTGGGTGGTCTGTATGACGTCCCTCACGGCGAAGCAAATGCCATACTCCTTCCCCACACCATGCGTTTCAATCTGGACGATTCCGCTGACCGGCAAGCCCTCATTGCCCAGGCCATGGGCATAGATACATCTGGGATGACTGACCTGGATGCGGGAATGGCCGCAGCCGATGGAGTCGACCAGCTTTGTCGCACTCTTGAATTGCCAGAACGGTTAAGAGATGTAGGAGTACCTGAGGAAGGTCTTGAACTGATCGCCGCTGCGACCTTACATGACCGGGGCCTCGCCACCAATCCCAAGCCCATCAGCGACGCTGGACCCATCATGTCCGTTTTGCGGGACGCATGGTAGCGGCTGAGTGGATCTGATCAGTTATTCGTTAGTCGACCTAAAAGAAGAAAATATCAATACCCCATGGCTGCGGGCGAGCCTCGACGGGATCTCCAATGATGGGGAAACGGTAGTTGAAATCAAATGTGGCAAAAAGACCTATAACTCGGCCAAAGAAAATCGTAATTTAATACCGTAG
>VFHF01000218.1 GCA_009392095.1 SAR202 cluster bacterium | reverse complement strand
GCGAAGCCCGAACTTCTTCGGTGTCCGCGGGGGCGACCGCTGCCGAGATTGGCCCTTCCAGAGCTTGAACGGCGGCAGCCGCTGGGGCTGGGGAGTCGGCTGCCAAGGCAATAGCTGCGTCCGTGAGGATGTCTTCGGGGATGGCTTCGCCGGGAGCCGTCATCACGGCGATGAGTCCGCCCACCGGGATAGCAATCCCTTCTTCCGCCACGATCTTGGCCATTACGCCGCCTGTATAGGCCTCGTATTCAACGGTCGCCTTATCGGTTTCGATCTCGGCGATGACCTCCCCGCGCGTCACCTCTTCGCCCTCTTTCTTGAGCCAGCGGACCACCTTGCCCTCATGCATGTCATAGCCCATCTGGGGCATCACGATCGATGTGGCCAACTCTGCCTCCTGGCGAACCGGGGTCTAACCGCCCTGGGTCCGCGCTGGATAGATATTAATGCACGGCAGGGAGCGGGGCAACCGGTAATAAAAAGGGAGCGGACGATGTCCGCTCCCTTTTGGGATTCCAGATATAACCCGGTGTGTCCAGACCAACCCGGTCTACATCATCCGGTCGATAATCTTCTGCGCATCGTCTTTGCCCAATCCCAGAGGCCGGGTAGCCAAAGGGCCGCCCTTGCTCAAAATCGGTTCCACATCTTCCAATGAAGGCCGGTCTCCCTGGAAGAACAACCCAGTGTAGATCGTGTCACCAAACAGCATCGCCTTTTCGCAGGCGGTCTTCCAATCACTGGGGTCGTGGTTCTCATCCTCTAACTTTTTGACCCTTTCCTTGAAGAAATCGTGGGTGTTTGTGAGATTGAATGTCACGCAGGGGCTGAACACGTCAATAATCGAGAATCCCTTGTGACGGATGCCCTGTTGAAACAGGTCGGCCATGTGCCTGACATCGCCGCTGTAGGCGCGGGCCACGAAAGTAGCGCCATTCATGATTGCCGATGTTATCGGGTTGACTGGCTGTTCCACGTTCCCGAAGGGTGTGCTTTTGGTGTTCATCCCGATGCTGCTGGTAGGAGAAACCTGACCTGTGGTCAGACCATAAATCTGGTTGTTCATCACTATGTAGGTCAGATCGGTGTTTCGCCGGGCGGTATGGGTAAAGTGATTGCCACCGATACCGTATCCGTCGCCGTCGCCACCGGTGACAATCACGTTCATCTCATGATTGGCCATCTTTACGCCGGTGGCCATGGCCAGAGACCGGCCATGAAGAGTGTGCATGCCATAGGTATTGATATAGCCCGGTAGGTTGGACGAACAGCCGATGCCACTGACAGTCATGATGTCATGGGGACGAAAACCCATTTCCGCGACGGCGCGCTGTATGGCGTTCAAGACCCCAAAGTCGCCGCAACCGGCACACCAGTCAGGGTTTGACTTGCCCTTGAAGTCTCTCGGCGTAAGGTTTATTGCTGTGGTTGCCATGGTCTCACCTCGATCTAAACACCGGCTGGACACCGGTAATAATAGCGTTATCGGTTAAACGGTTATCTCTTGATATGGAACGTATCTATCGGTCTCTCCGCCGATCTGGGCTTTCACACCGTCAACGATGTGGTGCGGCATAAACGGTTCTCCGTCGTATTTACGGATGTGCCCTTCAGCAGCGAATCCGGTCTCGCTCCGCATATACCGGGCGAACTGGCCAGAGTAATTGTTCTCTACGATGATGGTCCGTTTGGCCTTGGATAAGATGTCCATGATCTCTTCGCCGTGGAATGGGACCATCCATCTGATCTGCAGGTGGTTAGTTGAGACGCCTTCGGCGTTCAATGCGTCAACCGCTTCAGCAATAATTCCCTGAGTAGAACCCCAACCGATTAGGGTAACATCGGCATCGGCGGGGCCTTGCAGAACCGGAGCCGCGATATCGCTGAGGATGTTATCGAACTTCCTGGCCCGTTTCTCCACCATCTGCCGTCGTTTGTGGGGGTTGGTGAACTCGTCACTAATCAAGGTTGAGTCCTCGTCGTGCTCGTCAGTGGCGACCAGGTGGACGTAGCCTTCAAGCCCTGCCAAGGGCCTGGGGGATATTCCGCTCTCGGTGTCCTTGTAGCGAAGATATCCGTCGGTATCCGAAGGCTCAGTTATAAGCGCTCCACGGTCAATCTCCGGGTGCATGTTTATCAGGTCGGGATCGACACTGTACCTCCCCTCAGAGATGTAGAGGTCCGAGATAACAATAGCCGGGCATTGGTATTTGTCTGTTAAGTTAAAAACCTCGGCCATGGTGCTGAAGGCGTCCAATGAATCGGTGGGCGAAACGATGATTCGCTCGAAGTCGCCCTGGCTGGCTCCTAATACCTGCCATAGGTCACCCTGCTCGGTCTTGGTGGGGACGCCGGTGGACGGGCCGGCCCGCATGACATTTATGAAGACAACAGGTATCTCCATCATGGCTGCCGCGCCGATCGCTTCGGTCATCAAGGCGAACCCGCCTCCGGAGGTGGCGCATAAAGAGCGGGTCCCCGCTTGCGCCGCGCCCACGACCATATTCGCGACGCCAATCTCATCCTCTACTTGCCGAACCATAATTCCTAGGTTCCGGGCGTTGTTGGCCATCCAATGGAGAACACCTGTGGCCGGGCTCATTGGGTATGCGGCATAGAACTTAACTCCGGCAGCGGCGCCGCCCATGGCCAACGCGTCGTTTCCAGACCAAACAGCCAGGGGTTTCTCGCCAACCGGTGGAGACTGATCGAAGGGCTTGAAATGTTCTTGGGAGTAGTCGTAACCGGCCCTGGCAACCTTTACATTCTCGTCCACCATCTCTTGGCCGCGCCGTTGGAACCGCAGCGTCAAGCTCTCCTCCAGAACAGAGAAATCGATACCCATCAGAGAAGCGATTGCACCCAGCCCCACGGTGTTCTGGACCAACCGGTTCCTGCTGCCATCAGTCAGATCGCCGACAGGCAGGCCGCAGAGATCCGCGCCTTTGTCTTCAGTTCCAGGGTTGATGGTATCGCTGTTATAGACGATGCGGGTGCCTGGGCCCATCAAACGTTGGTGACGGTCCATGGTGTCTTGATTCAGGCACATGAGCAGGTCCAGCTTATCCCCGTGATTCTGGACTTTGGCATCGCTTATACGCATGGTTAAAAAGATGTGCCCGCCCCGGACGATGGACTGATAGGCGTTATAAGTAACCAGGTGCAATCCGCGGCGCACGATGATCCGCGCCAGAATGTCTCCGGGCGTGGCTATCCCCTGTCCAGCCTCGCCGCCTATCGCCAATGCGAAATCGTAAGTTCCCAACCCCATTTGGTCCGCTCCTTGTCTGATCGCCCTCCCAGTTTTGAGGGGATTGCCAGTTATTCTCGAATCCGGCTAATCCGCCGGTCCAACGGGTCACAAATCAGGAATCCTGACCATGCGCTAATTTTATCCGTTATGGCTGCTAATTGATAATTGAGATACCTACATGTGAATGGTGCGCCCTTGTGCGCTCAACGCCGCTTCCTTGAGCATCTCCGAGATTGATGGGTGGGCATGCACCGCCCAGCCCAATTCTAGTACGGTCCCTTCCAGTATCCGCGTCATTGACAGCTCGCCCAAGAGCTCGGTGACCTCGGGGCCAATCATGTGCCCCCCCAGCAGTTCTCCGTACTTGGCGTCCACCACTAATTTGACCAGGCCAAAATTTTCTCCCATGGCCAGGGCCTTGCCATTTGCCTGGACGTTAAATGTGCCCACGTTGACCTCTTTACCCTCTTCCCTAGCCTGGGCCTCGGTCAGACCGAAGCTGGCTATCTGGGGCATGCAATAGGTCGCCCTGGGCATGTAGGTATAGTCCAACGGCTGCGTCTCCATGCCCGCGATGGTCTCGACGGCTACCGCAGCCTGGGCAGACGCAACGTGGGCCAGCGGCATCTTCCCATTGACGTCTCCGATGGCGTAGATGCCCGCTACGTTGGTCGCCATCTTGTCATCGACTATGATGCCGGTCCGGTCAGTGGCGATGCCGACGGACTCCAGTCCCAGGTCTTCAACATTGGGTTGGATGCCGATGGCTACCAGGACTTTATCGCACTCCAAGGTCTGGGCAGTGCCGTCTTTATCCACTGTCACGGTCACGCCAGAGCCGGAGATATCCACAGCTGTGACGCCGGCACCGGTCAAAAAATCTATGCGGGCGCGCTTGAAGGCCCGTTCCAGTTGTGCGCTAATGTCTTCGTCTTCGTTGGGCACCAGCCTGGGCAGCATCTCTACGATCGTTACCTGGACGCCGTACATCTTGTATATGTAGGCGAACTCCACTCCGATGGCCCCTCCGCCAACGATGACTATCGATTCTGGTAGGTCGCTGAGGACTATAGATTCGCGGCTGGTGATCACTTTTTCGCCGTCGATGGGCAGGGGAGGGATGCTTCTGGGCCGGGCCCCCGTGGCGACAATGATGTTCTTGGCTTCAATGACGTTACCGTCCGGAGTGACTTCCACCTTGCCGGCGCCGACTATCTTGGCCGTGCCCTGGATGTGGTCGACTTTGTTTTTGTCCAGTAGGAAGGCCACGCCCTTGGTGTTTCGGTCGACAACCTCCCGGCTGCGGTCGATGGCCACGGAATAGTCTGCATGGAAATTGTCCATCTTCAGGCCAAACTCGTCGGCCCGATTGAAGTAGGACAATATCTCAGCGTTCTTCAGCAGTGACTTACTGGGGATGCAACCCCAATTCAGGCACACGCCGCCCAGTTCTTCTTTTTCGATGATGGCGGTTTTCAGGCCCAATTGGCCGGCCCGGATAGCGGCCACATAGCCGCCCGGGCCAGAACCAATCACCACCAAGTCGTAGTTGGATTCCATTTTCACCTGCAAGTTTCGTTATGCACGACCGCCGCGACGAGTGTTTCGACGCGGCGGGTTTTTACATAATCCAAGATTATAGCGTTGGTGCCTGGTCTATACAATATATATCACTCCTATAGTCTGCACCTATCACTCTCACTGCTCGACCATTCCCAAATCAACTACAACCGAGTCGTTGCGCGCCCCTATGGACGAGTCCTAACAGACGTAATTTATTGTCGCCGGACACTATATCTGCTAACATTCAAAAGCTTGGATGCATCGGCCCCACACAGGGTCCACGCCGCAGCTTTTTGCGGGAGGAAAACAGATGAGAATCGCGGGCTTGGGCCTTCCTGAAATATTAATCATTGTGGTTGTGATTCTCTTGATCTTTGGCGCCCGCCGTCTGCCTGAGATTGGCACTTCCATGGGCAAAGGAATACGCACTTTCAAGACAGCCCTGATGGGTGAAGAAGAGAAACAAGAGGCGGAAAAACAAGCAGCCGCCAACAGCAAAGATGAAAGCACCACCTGATCCTAATACCGGAAAAGTGAAAAGACCGCCCTTCGCTAATGAAGGGCGGTCTTTTTTATTGCCTTCAACCCGGCCTTGAAAAGCCGTTTTTGTTTAAGGTGAAGCTATTGCCTTGGACCTACGACGCCCGCGCCCGGCGACGCGGGCCAACAGGATGCCGATCTCGTAGAGCGCCAAAAGCGGTCCCGCCACCAATGCCTGATTGAAAGGGTCAACTGTCGGCGTGATTATGGCCGCCAAGATGAAAGCCACCACCACCCAGTATCGGCGGAACCGGGCTAAGGACCCGGCAGAGACGATGCCCAGCGAGGCCAACAGGTACATCACCAACGGGGTTTCAAAAGCCAACCCCATCCAGAACAGCAACCGGATCATCAGGTTGATGATGTTGCTGATGCGAATCAACGGCGTGGCTATGTCGCCGCCAAAAGTGAGAAGGAAGTGAAGAGCGGGCGGGGTTAGAATGTAATAGGCGAATGCCACACCGCCGGCGAAAGCCAATATCACTGCAGGCATGAAGCCGAATAGGTACCGCTTCTCGCGGCCTGTAAGCCCAGGCGCGACGAACATGACGCCCTGGAAAACGAGCACCGGCGATGCCAAGATCAGGCCGGCGACAAAGGAAACCTTGATAGCGGTCGTCAATAACTCTGTTACTTCGGTGTAGATCAACTCCCCGCCCGTCCCGAGGTCTAGGTCCCGGGCGGGCTCGACCAATATCTCGACTATCTGCTCGAAGAACGCGAACGACACCGCGCTGCCAGCAAGCACGGCGACCAGGCAGATGAAGACTCTACGCCGTAGCTCACTGAGGTGCTGCAGCATGGTCTGCTCCCGCGACCTCATCCCTTTTCCTCTGTGTCGCCTTCATCGCTCGGTAGGTCGTTTTGCTCAGAATCGACCGGTGGCTCCGGGTCTTCTTCGTTTTCTTCTTCCGGAGGTATCTCTGCCCGCATGGGCACTCCAGGCGGGGGTTGTGACTGGGGATCCGACTCGTGGGGCAGGGTGGATATGCGTTGTTCCATGGTCTCCATAGTCATGGCGTTGGTAACGTCGCCGAAGGAACGGCGTAGGTCGCCCAGCACCTTCCCTGCGTTTTTAGCCATATCTATGGCTTTGGCCGGGCCCAATACCAAGAAGGCCACCAGCAAGATCACCCCGAGCTCAGGGATACCCATGCCCATGAAGTTCATGGGGCTTTCTCTTCCTGTCCGGCGTTTATAATTGTCGGACAGTCCTCCCCGCAGGCGATTTCGTCCGGCACCGTCCAGCCGTCGGGCATCTGGTATCCAAGCTCTTGCAACATCTCCAATAACCGGCAGATGGGCAGACCCACGATGTTGTTGTAGCAGCCTTGCCAATCGGCAGCGGGCCGAAGCTCAGTGTCCTGCACCGCATAGGCGCCCGCCTTGTCTCTGGGCACGCCCGAGGCAATCGACGCATCGATCTCCTGGTCTGACAGATGGCGCAGCGTGATCTCGCTGGTCATGGCGTCGCTGATGGCCCGGCCCGACGCCGCATCGACTACAGTGATTCCAGTACTGACATGGTGGGTGGTGCCACTTAGTTGGTGAAGCATTCTCCGGGCATCATCGTCGTCCACAGGCTTGCCCACGGCCTGACCTTCAAACGCCACTGTGCTGTCGGCCCCGATGACCAGTCCAGATTGCACTGTTGCAGCCACGGCCAACGCCTTCTCCGCGGACAATCGCCGCACCATATCAACCGGAGTTTCTCCGGGAATTGGCTCTTCAGCCAGGTCGGCCGGCATGACCGCGAACTCCAGACCCAGGATATCCATCAACTCGCGCCGCCGGGGAGACGCTGAGGCAAGAGTGATAGGAGGATCCGCCGATTCGGGCTCCGTTTCAAGCGTAGGTTCAGGCGCTCTAGATGTGATCGTACCCGCCATTGGTTCGTTCGGCTGTTCTCCTCGAGAGAGGAGCGCCACACACTCCACGTGGTGGGTCTGGGGGAACATGTCCAGCGGCGCTACCTCATCCAAACGGTAGCCGCCCGCGCACAAGATCTTGAGGTCTCGACCCAAGGTCTCGGCGTCGCAGGAAACATAGGCCACCCTAGATGGGGCCATCTCGATGAGACTCTCCAAGGCGCGGGGCTGGCAGCCGGAACGGGGAGGGTCCAGGACCACCACGGCGGGCGTTACGGGCAGCCGCCTCAAGACGTCCTCGGTACGGCCAAGGACGAATTCCAGGTTCGGCAACCCGCCGGCGTTCTGCTTGGCGTCGGCCACGGCAGCAGAAGATTCTTCCACCGCAATCACCTGTTTCACCGACGAGGCCAGCAAGATGGCGAAGGTGCCCACGCCGGTGTAGGCGTCTAAGAGCACGTCGTCTTGGGTCAAGTGCAGCCGGTCGCGCACTATCCCAGCGGCGGCGGCGGCTTGGTCGACGTTGACCTGGAAGAATGAAGGCGACGAGACGAGAAATTCATGGCCGTCCACCGACTCGGTGTACTTCTTTTGTCCGGTGGTTACCCTAATGTCTGGGTGGACCATGTAGGGCTGGACCAGGAAATCGCCCGAGTACTTGCTAGCCCTGATCGATAGCTGTGTGGTTTCGCCGCAATTGTCTTGCAGTTCTTCCAGCAACTTGTTCACACCGTCGTGCATCAACAGACACTTGTCGATACGGACGAACTGGCGGGTTTCCCGGTTTACGTAGCCCAGTGCGCCCTCCCGGTTGATGGTGAATCGGGCGTGGTTGCGGTATCCGTATTCGTTGGGCGAGGGTTTTACTTCGGAGACGGGAGGGTTAGAAAAGTCGCCAACGCGCTGCAGGGCGTCCGTCACCTTCTCACGTTTGGTCTTCAGTTGGGCATCGTATGAGAGGTGCTGCCATTGGCAGCCGGTGCACTCATCGTAGTAGGGGCAGGGCGGCTCAACCCGGTCTGGCGACGCCTCAAGCACGGCCACCACCTTGGCGGAGACGTACTTGCGGTGGACTTTGACCACCTCCGCAACCACTTTCTCTCCGGGGATACCACCGGCCACGAACACGTTATGTCCGTCAAATTCGGCCATAGCCTCGCCCAACCGTCCCCACGATGTAAGCGAAAGGGTTACTCGGTCTCCTTGCTGTGTGATGCGCTTGGCTATCTCCATAAACTCGTAAATACTATAATTCAAGGTGGGTGAGAAACCAAGGAGCGTGGCGTTAGGTCTCAGGCTCAGGCCAAGCCTGGCGCTAAACCCTGAAAAACTCGGCGTCTGGCCTGGCATCGGGATACCCATCCTGGTTGGTCTAGTACCAGGATTAATCAGGACTTCCACTGGTTGACCTTGATGTGTGCGCACATTAAACTGGTGCGTAGGCGGCCTGGGTTCCTGGTTTTTTGGATCTAGTTTGGATTTAGTCCGGATGAACCCCAACCAAGCAACCAGCATCTAAGTTATAGCGCGAGGAAATCGCGTAAGAGATTCCGGAGGATGGAAATGGCAGAACCCTTTGAGGTAAATGACGAAACCTGGCAAGAGTTGGTATTAAACTCGGACACACCGGTCATGGTGGATTTTTGGGCCGAATGGTGTGGACCATGCAAGATGATTGCTCCTTCTGTCCATGACATGGCAGTGGACTATGACGGTCAGATGAAAGTGGCGAAGTTGGACGTGGACAACAGTCCCAATACGGCGATGCAGTACGGCGTTCGCAGTATCCCAGCCTTGATCTTCTTCAAGGATGGGCAGCCTGTGGACCAGATCATCGGCGCAGTTCCCAAGGGCGCGCTGAAGAAGAAGGTCGACTCCGTCCTCGGCAGCTAAACCTTCCTAGAATGGCGATAATTCAGGCGCCGCCGCCCGGCGGCGCCTTTTATTTTCCTAAGCACAGCCAATTATCTATGTAATGGGAGTGGATGGGGCCCGGTGGCTCTTGCGGACTTCAAATCCGTTATGCCTCGTGACGAGCGGGGTAGGTGGGTTCGACTCCCTCGCACTCCCGCCAGACAGTTTGTAGGCATGAAATCGACTGATTTTGGTTAAGAATAAGCCCCCGAGCATTACAATCGGGGGTTTTGTTTTGGGTAAAATGGTCACGGATTGGTCACGAACTTTTTCGTACTCAATTTTCTGAGGACCATCCTTGTGGGTGGAATCCTGGACCTACTGATTAAGAGT
>VFHF01000217.1 GCA_009392095.1 SAR202 cluster bacterium | reverse complement strand
AGCGTCTGGTCTATCTGGCGCAGCCCTTAAAAAATTTCCAGTCCCAACCCTATCGCATCTGGGTTTGCCAGTCAAATTGGCTGTTGGCTTAACCGCGCTGACTCGGCTAGGTCTAGCGGCCCCTTCGCATTCCCAGCGCAGGCGCGATAGCGGCCAGCGATATTATCGAAGCGGTTAAGAAAAACCGCTGGAACAACTCCAACCCCGCCTCGTTGACATTGGCCGAGTACTCGGCGGCGCGGATCTCAAATACGCCGGCGGCCTCTCCGGGAAACGGTAGCGGGAATTCCAGCCCGGCGGTAAGCACTTGAAAATGCTGGACCCCCCAGGCGGAAAGCGCGGCCAACCCCAACGTCATCCCTATCATCCGGGAGACCACGACCAAGGACGCAGCCGTGCCCCGGTAGTCCTCACCTGCCGAATCCAAGGCATGCACAGTGATGGGGGCAATCACTAAGCCAAATCCGAAGCCGGAGATCAGCAGATGAACGGTCAACTCGGGATCGGCGACGCCCAGTTCCCAGCTGCTGGCTAAAAACATGCCGATGGCCATCAATCCCAAACCCGTGACCGTCAATGGGCTGGGGCCCAACCGGTTCACCAACAGGCCGCCGGCCACCGCGCCAAGGGGGATAATTCCTGTTAATCGAAGCAGCCAAAGCGCTCCGGTGAACGGTGATTTGCCCATCACTGTATTAGCCATCAGCGGCACCGTCACCATGGCGATGATTAGCACTACCCCCACCAACACCTGCGTGAGGTTGGATGTTAAGAACGCCCATGACCGGAAGAGGGCCGGAGCAAGCAGCGGCTGGAACGTCCTCGCTTCCACCAAGACTAGAACGGCAACCAGACCGACTCCCCCGGCGGCCAAAAGGAACGGATATGGCGAATCGAAGGTGAACAGGCCGCTGCGTGATAGTGCCAGCGAGAGGACAAGTAGGGCGCCAACGAGGATGACCCCGCCCATGTAGTCTACTTTAGCCCCCACATCCCGCCGGTTTGGCAGCCAGAGCAGCGCTGCGAAGATAACCGCGCTCTGAGGGATGTTAAGCCAGAATATCCAACGCCAACCCAGGAGCTCAACAATCGCTCCGCCGTAGGCCGGACCCAACATGGCGCCGGCCTCGGCTGATGCGCCAACCACGCCCAAGGCCAGGCCTCGCTGCCCTTTTGGGACCAGAGTGGTCGCCAAAGCCATCCCGATGGGGACCGTTGCGCCGCCGCCGACCGCTTGAATCACCCTGGCGCCAACCATCCAATCTAGGGTCGATGAGAGAGCAACCAAGCTGGTCCCGACGCAAAATACCACTAAGGATGCCTGATAGACCCGTGGATAACCGTAAACATCACCCAGGCGGCCGATCAAGGGCATGGCCACGGTATACCCAAGCAGGTAGGCTGTGATGATCCAAGAAACCCGGTCCAGTTCGGCGATGGGGACCTTCAAGTCCAACATCACGCTGGGCAATGCAGTTACGACCACGGTCTGGTCCAGGGCAGTGATGAAAGCCCCAAGACCGATGATGGCCAGAACAAAAGGGACGGGCAGTGTCCGGTCTTTCCCCAGCATCGCCCTTGGTTAACCGGATGGGATGCCGGGAGGAGAAATTTCCACCGGCTGGTTGATATCTTCCAGGGAAAGTTGGCGGACGGTATCCGCATCATCAGTCGGGACAACCCGTCCGATGATGCGGACCTGCTGAAGCAGGCCTTGTTCCCAGCCCAGCCACAGTTCCAGGCCGACGGGAAAATCTTCACCGGCCCCGGGGACCAGCTCTGACAGGTCCTGGGACGCGATCTGCCCTTTGATATGGAATGTATCCACGCCCCTTAGTCGTTCTTCGCCAACAGCCACCGGGCTCTCAACAGCGTCCACGATGTCAGCCAGCGTTTGCCCCAGTCCCGAGAGGTTGAAGGGCAGAGAATCCGCCGATATCTGGTTCCAGCGGCCGGTGAATATATCTGTCATATACGCCGCATCATCAACGGTGATGATATTGATCTCAAGATAGGACTTGGGAAACTCGGATTCGGCTTCCACTGTAACGCTGAACCGGCCTGGGATGGACACTTCGCCATAGATTCTAGTCATCAACACCCCAGGCACTAATATCGTGCTGCCTTCAAGATGGTCGAGACTGAACGATGCAGATTCCAGAGCCAGCAATTGGCCGACAGCTTGCCGCATGACTGGCGCGGGGTCGATATCCAGCGTGGTATTCGACGGTTGAGACGCAGAGCCATTCCCGCAGGCAGGCAAAACGCCCACGATTAGGAATGCTGCTGCCAGGAACTTCAGATTCAGTTCCACGACCAAACAGCCAGGACGCCCGCGCCCAAGTCCCGGGGGCCAGCGGAGCCTTCTACATCCAACGAGTAAATCCGGTCGCCGGTAGGCGTCCGGCCGTTACTCCTGCGTGCCACCTCCCCCTTGGATCCAGCGACAACCAGAAACTTGCCGTCGGGCGACCATGGTGAGTGCGAATAGCCGTATTGGTCGAAGAAGCTCAGCATGATAAACACTTCAGCCGAGGGTTGAAAGCTAAATAGTTTTTTTGCATCGGAACCGTCGCTGGGCGAGACTACCCATTCCAATTCTCGAACTTCGGCGTTGACCGATACCCAGGCTAAACGGTCCCCAGCAGGAGACCAGAAGAACGCCCAGACCTCACTGGCGGATGGACCGGAGACCAAAGTTGTCACCTGTCCGCCATCCACCGGTGCCAGCATCAATCGGTCATAGACGGGCGCCCTGAAGACAGACTGGTCCGCCACTGCGATCTGGGTCCCGTCCGGGGACCACATGAACGCGGCCGGTGATCCGACATCCAGAATCCTCCGCGTCTGGCCTAGATCGCTGGCTGGGGCGATGTAGAGTCCCATTCCAGCTTCGGTCTGGTCGACATAGGCCACGCTGTTCCCGTCTGGAGAGATCGCAGGAACGCGAAAGTTCCCCGCGGACTGAATGAACTGCCGGGCATTACCTTCCGCCAGAGGTTTGGCCCAAATCAGGTCCGGTCCGATATGCAACACCATCCCCGAAGCGTCCTTAGTCCATTGATAATAAAGGGGACCGCCAGAGAAGATCGCTTCCGCTTGGTTACCCGGCGTGCCATCCCACCTGAACAACGACAAACCTTCTTTGGTTGAGGCCAGGAAAGAAAGCTGGTCTCCTGACGGTGCCCAATAAATATAGTGGGGTGCGCCATCCGCCACTAAGCCCGTCTGAGTGTTCTCGTAAACGGTTTCGCTACGTCCGGTGCGGGAGTCCAAGACCTCCAGAGTGATCCTGATCCCGTCTTCTTCCACCAGCACGCGTGACGCGGCTAGTTTCATGCCGTCCGCAGACCAGGTGGGCCAAGCGTAGTACTCATTCATCCGTAACGATTGGGATTGGATACCGCCTTCGGGCCCGCCCTCGGCCTGGAGCGGGCCCGTGAGTTGGGCAAGGCCCCCCCCGTCCGGGTCTACGGTGAACAAGTCGCCGTTGGGATTGACGAAAGCTATCCGATTCACCTGATCTACCTCTACCCAGGAATCAATGGTTGGTTGCTGGATCGTTCCTACCGGGATGATATTTGCTGGGCTCGAGCACGCCATTGCCACTATGCCCTGGAACCCCGCGTAGCTCTGTTTTGCTTGAATTCAACATTCGAGGTAAGCACCCCACACCATCACTACGCGGAGTTTCAGGATACCACCACAGCCAGTGGGTAATGTCGGGTTTTGCGTGGCTAACCTGGCTTAAGATTCATCCACACCCGGGATAAATTGTCCGTCCTAAAAACCCTTTCTTGAACCAAACACGAATCCCCTATCTGCAGTCACTGTCACCCATCAACTTATCAACCCTAATCTGAGGGCTCTCCATGTTAAAATAATTATAATCAACTAAATCATAGGCATCGTTACGCCTAACTATCTCTGTAATCCACGCCCTTATTACTTTTGTTATTTACTCTTTAAGTAAATTCAATGATTGATACAGTTAGATTAAATATTAACGCCGGTTCTGGTGGGAACGGCTGTAGCAGCTTTCTTCGAGAGAAATATCGCCCTAAGGGCGGTCCGAATGGTGGAGATGGTGGCGACGGTGGCAGTGCATATTTGTTTGGAGATTCTTCAATCAATACGCTTCTGCATATCAAGTTCAACAGCACGATTTATGTGGTGCATGGCGGTCATGGGAAGGGGAAAAACCGCCGTGGCGCTAATGGTGATGACAAGCAGATCTCGGTTCCTATGGGTACCGTAGTTTATCGCATGAATGAGGAAGGGGAGAAAGAGTACCTGGACGATATCACCAGTGAAACTCCTCGGTTGGTAGCTGTTGGAGGGCGGGGTGGTTGGGGCAATACGAGGTTCGCGACTCCTACGAACCAGGAACCGGTGTTGGCCCAGCGTGGTGAGAAGGGTGAGAAGGTAGTTCTGTTCCTGGAGCTAAAGTTGTTGGCAGATGTTGGTCTGTTGGCCAAGCCCAACGCGGGAAAGTCGACGCTGATTTCGATGTGCTCCGCAGCTAAAGCTAAAGTGGCCGATTATCCATTCACCACGGTGGAACCGGTATTGGGTGTGGTGAATATGGGCAACAACGATTTTGTCATGATGGAAGTGCCGGGCCTGCTCGAGGGAGCCCACGATGGAATTGGCCTGGGCCACGAGTTTCTTCGGCACGCCGAACGGGCGCGTTTATACGTGCACATGCTGGATGGTCTTTCTGAAGACCCAGTGGAAGATTACCGTATGATCAACCAAGAACTGGAGCAATTCAATCCAGAGATGGCCGCAAAGCCCCAATTGGTCGTGGTAAATAAACTGGACGTGACGGAAGTCAGAGAGTATCAGGAAATGCTGACCGAACAATTGTTGGATGCCATCGGTGACAAGGGTTCCAGCGTGCACTTCATCTCCGCCGCTACTGGAGAGGGCGTAGACACCCTTCTGGGGAACATCATCGGCGCTCTTGCCGAATTGCCCAAGGAGGAGATAGACGCGTCCTTGTTACCCGAGCCGATGCATTCGCGGCCTCAAAGGTCCGCAGGCCGTGAGGCGGTCTGGCGTGCTTCCAACGGCGTCTTCGTGGTTGAATCCGAGATGATGGAACGCCTTACGGCGATGGCCGATACCCGGGACCAACGGGTGTTGCTGCAACTGTGGCGCGAGATGCGTAAGACCAGCTTGGCTGACCGGTTGATCGACGCCGGTATCGAGGCCGGTGACACTATCAGGTTTGGGAAAGTTGAGCTCACGTGGTTCTGAGCAGCCACTTGCCGTGAACGTTGGGATTCTTGGCGGGACCTTCGACCCGGTACATCTGGGTCATCTGAGTATCGCCTCTTCAGCCATGGACCAGGCGGCCTTGGAAAAAGTCCTCTTCATCCCCGCTGGTCAGCCGAGATTGAAACGATCAGAGCCGTCGGCATCGGTCGATCACCGTCAGGAGATGGTACGGCTGGCTACCTTGGACATACCTAACTACCAAGTCTGCGATATTGAGGCCCATCGGCCCGGCCCTACCTACAGCGTTGACACTCTGGTGGAACTTTCGGATAAGCTGGGGCCATCCGCAGACCTGTTCTTCATTCTGGGTCTGGATGTCTTGGGCCAACTGGACCGCTGGAAAGAGCCGGAACGAGTGCTGGAGCTCTGCCAACTGTTGGTTCTCAACCGGCCGGGAGAGCAGGACTTTGATTGGACCGGGTTCTATGGCCGGATTCCGGAGGCCAAGGACAGGGTTCAGGTGGTTATTGCGCCACTAGTTGACGTTAGCGCCACTGATTTGAGGAACCGAGCCTCCGCCGGAGAGCCGCTGGAGGGCCAGGTCCCAGACGCGGTGGCCGAATATATCAGGCAACAAGGACTATATCTGACGGCAGGTGAAGGGAGGACGGCGAATTGAGTGAAACAGTGGACCGGCTGTTGGCCTTAGCGCTAGAACGCGGGGCCATAAAATATGGCGACTTCACCCTCACATCAGGGAAGAAGAGCAGCTATTACTTCGACGGACGTCTGTTGAGCTTGGATCCGGAAGGCACTTACCTCATCTCCCAGGCGCTGTTGCCATTGTTGCAGGAAGTGGGCGCCAAAGCAGTAGGCGGGACAACCCTGGGGGCAGACCCGATTGTGGCGTCCGTGGCCTTGGCCAGCCACCTGCAGGGTGGGCCTATTCCGGCCTTCATCGTGCGCAAAGAAAGCAAGGCCCACGGGACCAAACAGAATATCGAAGGACCGCTGACGCCTGGCAGCAAGGTAGCCATCGTGGACGATGTTTGTACCACCGGCGGATCGCTTTTCCACGCCATAGAGGCTGCGGAAGAGGCCGGGTGCACAGTGGTTAAAGTAGTCTCCCTCTTGGATCGAAACGAGGGAGGATCAGAGGAGATGCGCAACCGGGGCTACAACTTCTCCGCGCTTCTGACTGCTACGCCCGAAGGCAAGATTGAGCCGTCTGGTGTTTAGTCTTTGGGCGGGCCGTACGGCTGGGCCAGTGATAGGATCTCTGCTGAACCCTTTTCTGACCCTGCAACCTCTAGGTTCGCGCCCAGGGTGGCAGCAGCAGCTTTGACGTAGCCAAGACCTTTTAGGACGCCGTCCAAAGGCTCTGGAGCAACGGATGTGACCGTTCCAACCTGCTTTCCCCCTTGCAATAGCTCATCGCCAGGAGAGACTGTTGCGTAGGCATCGAAAATCAGCGATACCAGGTACTTCTGGACCTTCTTGTAGCTATCCAACCTGGCAATCACTTCTTGACCGATGTAGCAGCCCTTGGCGAAGTCCACTGAGCCTATAAGGCCGGCTTCTAACGGGTTATAGGGTTCACCTAGTTCTGGGCCGAATTCGGGCACGCCGAAGTTAACTCGCGCTGCATCCATCGCTGTCGCGCCCAGAGGTACAGCACCGGCTTCCGTTAGGTGCTGCCACAGCCCGGTGGCGGAATCCGGACTGGTTATCAACCAGTACCTGGATAGCGTCCCAAGGGGTTGTTCTACA
>VFHF01000216.1 GCA_009392095.1 SAR202 cluster bacterium | reverse complement strand
GAACGGCAACCCGAAGGCGTGCTTGCCGATTAACTCTAGGGCGTCGAACCCGCCGATGGGGTGCATGGTACCGGCTCGGACATCACGGTAGTACCGCTCCAGGGGCCGGCCCTTGGCTAGACCCGCGCCACCGACCATGTCCATGGCCTTGTTGACCACGTCCTGAGCCGTCTTCATGCAGAAATACTGCATGCCCACAGCCTCCATCAGAGTGGCATCGTCTCTGGCGTTCTCGCCGTCCAATTTGACGGCGATCGATTTCTGGAACGTCCAAGACGCATTCAAGGCTATGTCCATCTCAGCAGCCAGGAATTGATGGCCCGGATAGTAACTCTCTGGGTATTTGAATGGGATCCGTGAGCGGTCTTTCGTCTGCTCGATAGCGAAGTCTCTGGCGGCTTTGGCAATTCCCAAGTAGATGCTGCCGAAACTGCCGCCGTGCCAGGCCCAGAGTCCCCGAGCGAAAGCGTCCCATTCCCAGGGTTTGTGGCGAATGGCGCCCTCTTCCTCCACGAACACGTTCTTCAGAGTCCAACTGTGGCTCTGGCTGGCCCGCATGCCCATGGTGTTCCAATCGTTCAGGCAGGTCAGGCCCTCGGTGTCACGGGGCAGGATGAAGATCAGGCCAACCTCGCCCTCGTCCGGGTCGTCGTAGATGGCGGTGCTGGCGAACAGATCGCCGCCGGGACTGTTGGTTCCGAAACCCTTGCGGCCGTTGATCAGAAACCCGCCCTCAGTCTTGGTGGCTTTCACGGTCGTGTAACCCAAGCCGGTGATGCCCTTCAGGGAGTCCACCTGCGGGTCGGTTACCGCAGCGAAGACCATCAGTTTCTCGGCGGCGATCTTTTCTAGGAGTGGACGTGGGTGGTCGTCGCCGGCCTTGATGAGATCGCACATGACGTAGGGCAGCCCGAAGTGCATATTGACTGCCAAGGCTGTCGCTCCGTCCCCCTGGGCCAGCCGGTTCTGAGCGATACAGACTTCCAGGAGAGAGGCACCTCCGCCGCCCATGTCCGCAGGAATGGGCATGGAGGTGTAACCCGACGCCCTAAGGGCTTCCATGTTTTCGAAGGGATAGGTATTTTCTTCGTCATGCTGCGCCGCCCGCTGGGCGAAGTCGTCAGCGTGGCTCGCCGCCAGGTCATACCATTTGCGCTGGGAATCGGTGAGTTGTTCCATGGTGAATCTTTACTCCAGATGAGATCAGGCTCCCAACACGACCACACGCTTCCGTTGGATAAATCATTGGCGAAAGGCACCGGTATTCTAACGGCGGGACGTATCGGCGTCCAACTGATGAGTTATGTCACCCAAAAGCGGGGGCTCCCATCCAGTGTCACTTCCCGCTTCCCTTCGGTCCGGCACACAAAGCCGCGCTCGGACAAATAAGCGGTGACGGCTCGGCCCAAAGATCCGCCCAGATGAAGGCCCGGCTCGGTCCAGTCGAGGCAGCCAAAAGCGAAATTGCCGGTGGACTTGGCAGCCGTAGATACTTCCACTCCCAACTCTTCCATCGCTTTGCGTCCCTTAGTCGTTAGGGCGTATCGAACTCGGTTTCCAGATACGGGCACCGGTTCCTCCTCCAGCCACTCACGGCGCAGCAGCTCTTCCATGAGCGCAACACCGGCCACTCCGGCCAGATGACCGTAGCAAGTGCGGGCCTTTCGTAGAGGAGTGTCCCGCCGCACTTCCCTCTGTGCCTGGGGACTGCGTTTTGGCCGTGTCCTGATGGGTGCGTATTGAATCATGACCTGGGCCTCAAAATCGCCAATCTAGAAAGAAATTCAAATGGCGGGACCTGCGAATACGCAAGTCCCGCCAAATATTTACTGATCTTGGTCTGGCAGTGGTCTATTCAGCCGCCGCCGATGGCCGGAAGGAAATGCACCTCGCTATTCTCTTGAACCTTTTCCAGCATCCCCAGCAGGCTGACCTCGCCGTCTATTATCACCGCGAGACCGGCAACCAGGTCATCCTCCCCATCATCAACGAGGAATTCTTTGATACCTGGATGAAGAATCTCCAGATTATTGATCAACCGGCGGACGCTGGTGCCTTCCACCTGTACCTGTTGCTTGCCGCAGGTCAACTCCTGTAGCTTTGGCGGTATCCAGACCTCCGCCATTGCGGTCTACTTGCCCTCTTTCGCCCAGAGGGCTTCAAGCACCTTGTCCGGAGACATCGGCAGGTCATTCATTCGCACGCCGATGGCGTCGTAGATCGCGTTGGATATCGCAGCCATCGGAGGCACAATCGGCACCTCTCCGACGCCCCTGACGCCATAGGGGTGGTTGGGGTTGGCGACCTCAACGATCACGGTGTCAATCATCGGCAAGTCCAACGATGTCGGCATCCGGTAATCCAAGAAACTGCTGTTAAGCAAAGCACCGTCATCGTTGTAGACGTACTCTTCGTTGAGAGCCCACCCGATACCCTGTACCGCGCCGCCTTGGATCTGCCCTTCCACATAGGCAGGATGGATGGCTTTACCGGCGTCTTGCACAGCGGTATAACGTAGGATGTCCACCTTTCCAGTCTCGGTGTCCACCGCGACATCTACTACGTGGACGCCGATGGACGGGCCGGGGCCCGGTGGGTTGACGCCCGATGATCCGACGATGGGACCGCCGGTGGGAATCATACGCGCGGCTATCTGTTTGAAGGTCAGCTTGAGCTCTGGGTCCGATTTGTGCTGGAGGACCGCTTCTTTGTACTCAACGTCTTCGTCGGGGATCTCCCAAATCTTGGCAGCCCGCTCGACCATTTGTTGTTTCACACTCTGAGCGGCGTTGTAACAGGCCCAACCAGTCTTAAATGTTACGCTGCTGCCGCCGGTGTTGGAAGTGAAACCGATGGAGTCGGTGTCGCCAACCTGAGGCTTTATGTCCTCAACCGGGATGTTAAGAACCTCGGCTACATGCATGGCCATGGCCACGCGGCTACCGCCGATGTCCGGCGAGCCCTCGGTCAAGCTGACCGTGCCGTCGGAGTTGACCACTGCGACCGCGGAGGCGGGACCGGAGTTGTTGCCCCAGAACCCGGAGGCGACGCCGCGTCCCCGCAGCTTGCCTTCCAGTTTGGTGTTGTAGTGCTGGTGGTCCTTGGCGGCCTGCAGGGTCTCGATGTAACCCACATGAGGGTTCACTGGGCCGGTAACCCGGCGAGACCCCTCTTTTCCGCTGTTCATCAGGCGGAATTCCAAGGGGTCGATACCCAGCTTCTCGGCCAATTCGTCCAGGGCGGTCTCCATGCAGAATGCGGCCGCCGGAGCGCCTGGCGCCCGGTAAGCTGCCGCTTTAGGCCGGTTGATCACTACGTCTATGGCAGTAAGATGGCCGTTTGGAATGTCATATTGACCCATCATGCATTGGACCGCTGCGCCGACGGGCGAGCCAGGGAAAGCGCCCGCTTCATAAATCAATTCAGCTTCACCGGCGATCAATTTTCCATCTTTGGTTGCGCCAATCTTGACCTTGATCTTTGTGCCCGACGTCGGACCCGTGGCCTCAAATACCTCGGTCCGAGTCAGTTGGACCTTGACCGGACGGCCGGTCTTCCGGGACAGAAGGGCTGCGATGGGCTCGACGTACGTGATGCCCTTGGCGCCGAATCCGCCGCCGATCTCCATGGGGATAGCTTTGACCTGTCCGATCGAGATGCCCAGGAACCGGGCTGTCTGGTCGCGGACGGTGAATTGTCCTTGGCTGCTGGACCAAACGGTCACCTTGCCGTCGGCCTGCCAGTGGGCAACTCCTGCTTGGGGCTCGATATAACCTTGGTGAACTGCTTGGGTGGTCGTCTCTTTCTCGACGATTACATCGGCGTCTTTGAAACCTTGTTCAACGTCGCCCAGACTGAATTCAAACTTGTTCGCTATGTTCGTCCGCATGCCCTCAGCATCGTCTTCCAAGATCCCGCCGGGTCTGAGGGCGGGGCTGGAAACAGCAGCTAACCGCTCGTGCAAGATTGGAGCGTCTGGCGCCATGCCTTCTTCGGCGGACAGGACTGGTTTGAGAACCTCATAGACCACTTTGATCAGCTTGGTCGCTTCCTCGGCTACGTGGGGGCTGACAGCGGCGACCGCAGCTACCGGGTGACCTTTGTAAAGGGCCTTGCCCCTGGCCAAAACATTCATGCTCAGGAAGCCCAGGTTATGTATAGAACCCTCGGCCAGGTCGGTGAGCTTCATTGAGGTCTCTGGCCAATCGGCGGAGGTGACCACGGCGTGGACTCCGGGCAGCGTTTCAGCGGCGCTGGCGTCGACGGACTTGATGACCGCGTGGGCGTGGGGGCTGCGTAGGATCTTTCCGTAGAGCATGCCGGGCATGTTGTTGTCCGCGCCGTACCTGGCACGTCCGGTTACCTTGTCGGCGCCGTCGTGCCTGATCGGCGTGGACCCGATCGAATCAAATTCTTCGTTGGAGAGGACCATGTTCGGCTTGTACTCAAGCATTCTCTCGCTCCTGATTATTGGTATTTTCAGACACGGGCCAGCCTGCGATGGCGAGGGCCGGGTGACCAAATAGTAATCTCAGATAAGCCTAGGCGTATATTATCACAATCTCAGTCGCAGTCCCACGCCTGGACGACCCACGGAATAATCCGGTTGGAAGCGTTATTTGGGCTGGGTTGCCGACGCAACGAGAACACGCTTTTGCAAGTGGGGTTTTACACCGGATTGGGTACTGTACTGGCCCGCGCCGGTTGGGATATACTGCCTACGCGATAATATTCAAGGCTGGGGACGGACCGACCGCTCCCCAGCCAAAATCCGGCCGGAGTAGATGTTAAGGATGCGCTTTCCCCGACTACGCGCCCAACGGGCATTCGTTGTTCTCTTGCTGATTGGAATCATTGTGATGGCTACAACGGCTAGCCATGGGTGCACGGTCAGCGGCTCGTAAGCCTGCCCATCGAGACATTCGACGGGTAACGATACTCCAACCATGTTGGCCACCTAGAACTTCCAGGGATACCAGGTCAACTCTATCCATTCCGTTTTCATCACCGTTCGTAAAGCCTAGTAGAAGCATGCTGCCGCGAGGCTTCCAGGTGACCCATGGGTCCACCAAGACGCGGCAAGATCAGCTGCTGAAATTGTTTTTGCAAGTGACGACGCCTTGCCTTATCCGCCGGGTGGGCCAGGGCTCGACCTCGCCTTGGAGGCCGTAAATTCGGGAGATGTGGCCCTCGCTGCGGAGCAATATGCTCCCCTTGGGTCGTGGCACGGCACTTTCATGGCGACACTTTCGATCTCCGTCGATCCCCTGCTTGACCTCACCACGCGGACCAATTGGTACAGCCGGACCAGGCCATTAATCACTTTGAGGCTGGGTTGGTATTCTGCCACGCCTCGGGCTTTAAACCCGAAGTTGCGTCGACGTGCTACGACTACGCAAAAACCTTCATTGAGCGGAATGGGTCGGGCGACGATGCCCGAAGCCCGGTTGCTGCTTGAAGAATCGCTGTCCATCTCCACCGAGCTGGGCATGGGCCCCTGGAAAGCGTGCGAACGTTCCAAGAGAGGGCTTCAGACCGACCGGTCCGGGCCTCTGCATAGCCCGACGGATTGACCCAGCGGGAAGTGGAAGTGCTTGGGCTCGTGCCGGCTGGCAAGATCGACCGGGAGATCGCCGAAGAACTGTCCATCAGCGTCAACACCGAAGGCAACCATCTGAGAAGCATCCTAAGCAAGACTGACTCGGCTAACCGGAACGAGGCAGCGGCATATGCCATCAGGCGCGGACTAGAGCCGAACGGGAAAACCGTCGGCGAATAATCATCACAACGGACGTCAACCCAGAAAACCTTGGAAACCAAGGTTTATACGATTAGTCCCTGCCCCGCCCCGCTTGGTACCAACGGTCCCATGGCTGGACCTTTGTTTCCCTCAGATTCAGCGACTCACCTATGGCCAATTTGTAAGCTCCGGCAAGCACCATGCCGGCCACGAACCCGCCGATGTGGGCGAAGAACGCCACGCTTACCGAGTCCGACAATCCGATAGACATGCTTCCCTGCATCAACTGCCAGACGAACCAGGCTCCCAGGAGCCACATGGCCCGCATCTCAACCACAGTGATCAGATAGAAGATTATCAAGGCTTTTACCTTGTTGTTGGGGTAAATCAATAGGTAGGCGCCCAACACTCCGGAGATCGCTCCGCTGGCACCTATCAACGGGACCTGCGAATCGGTATTGATAACCCATTGACTCAGCGTCGCTGCAACACCGGCCACCAGATAAAAGACCAAGTACTTTAAGTGCCCGAACCGGTCCTCGAGGTTATCGCCAAACACCCACAGGAACATCATATTGCCGGCCAAGTGCATGAATCCGCCGTGGATGAACATTGAGCTGAAAATCGTGAAAACGGTATGGACCGGGGTCTCGATGTCCACCGGTCCCGACACGGTGTTCAAGACTTCAAACGGCATTCCTGCAGTAAGCTCCTTGGCAATGAACCCCCATTTTAAGAAAAAGATATCCAGGTCCAATCCACCGCCGCCGGTCAGAGTCGAGAAGCCGCCCAGGACCATTTCATAGAGAAACACCAGCACGCTGATGCCGATGAGCGCCGAGTTCATATAGGGGAATGTCCGGTGATGGACGCTGGCGTCGGAAAATGGAAACAACTTTAATTACCTATCCGCCGATGGAACCAAATTTAAATAGCGCCAAGATTAAAAATAGGGGAGCGGTTCAGACCCGTTCCCCTATCGATAAGTATCCGGATGACTGGCTACGGTCAAGCAGTCAGGTCCCCTGCGGCGTTGCAGATCACCTCTGCCGCGGTCTTGGGGTTCATCTTGCCCATGTTCAGCATCATGTGGTAGTGCCTAGCTTCATTGGGATGGACCTTCCAGAATTTCATGATGAAGTCTTCTCTTGCCCGTTCCAACTCCTCCACGTGAATCTCGGCTTCTTCTTTCTCGAAGTGTTCCCGGTCGATCAGAGTCTTGACTCGGACTTCCATTGGAGCCAGCAGACCAACGTGCAGGGTATGCGGAGCGTCGGCCAAAATCTGGTTGGCCCCGCGGCCGATGATCACGGCGTTACCCTGTGCATGCAGATCGTTCGCCACTTTAGTCATGGCTTCAATAAAGGTCTTGTCATCCAACTTCTTGGCTACGCTACCATCGCCAGTGAGGTCCATATAAGTCTCAGGTGGCAGATTCTCGATCCCACGGCCGAAATACGGCTCGCCGCTCACGCCCGACATCGCGGAGCGTTCGAGCATCGTTTGAACGAACCGGCCAAGACGGTCGCGGAACCTGTCCACCCGTTGCTCTTTGGCGATCAGGGTACCAACCGGCGTGCCGATGATACGGGCAGCTTCGGTAAAGAAAAGCCGGTCAACAAAATTCAGGTTCATCTGTTCGGAGACCATCTGGCCGATGGTCACCGCGCCGCAGCCGATGGGGCCGTTAATGGTAATTACAGGCATTACTGGTCCCTCCGATTATCAACTTGATCTGCCAGATCGCCGTCAATAGCCAATCACGCTTTATCGTCTAGGTAACTGCGGTCTCCATCAACTTGGCGCGCCGTCTCGGATACTCGTCTGACAGGAGACCGAATACTGTCGAGTCATACCACTCGTCATTCTTGCGGTGGGTCTTTCGCAGATGCCCTTCCATAACGAAACCCACGTGTTGGGCCATCACCATCCCGTGTTCATTGTATTCAGGAAGGTCCACCCAAACGCGGTGGAGCGCCAGGGGGCCGAAGGCATGGTCCAACAGACCAATGAGCGCGCTAGTGCCATAGTGGTGATGCCAAAGGTCTTTGCGGCCGATCAAGAGGTCGATCCGCGCTTCCAACAGCGGCCATTCAATCGCCAATTGACCTTCACCTATATGCTCACCGTCCCCGCTGTAGACCGAAAAAATAGTGCGGTTCTCGTCGGTGAACGTTTGGTCCCATTCCTCGGATCCGCCAACCAGGATAGCCTCCGGAGTGTAACTGGTATGCAGGGCTTTCCCGTCGTCGCCAACCCCATACCAGACTGCATTTACTTCGGAATCGTCGAGCCAATCAGCCATGCGCTGAATGTCTTCACGAGTAGGCGTTACCAGTGTCACTTCTGGGAACATGTTGCACCCCCGAATTTTTAATGGGCCAGGTTGAGCTACGTTTTCGCGCTCGGTTCAGGTGCCACCGAGACAGTCCAAAAGTATCACCTCTCAGGATAATCTTAATTATAACAACAGATGGTTATGTGCGCAATTTGCGTTTTCCTAGCGCCAGAATCACCCTATCCTAGCCTGAAGTTTATCGATCCTGTCTCGATGTGCCGCGTAGTATACTCCTGTAATTCACGGATGCAATGCGATTGGTACCTTCATAGGTGCGGTCTACCCCAAAGAGAGGCTTCCTAAGTGGCTCCAGATCTCGAACAGCCGGCCGGAACACAGATAGACGACGAAGCCGTTAGACGATATTTCGAGGACCCCAGCGGCACCGCGGACCCCGCTGCCATGAGCATGATGACCCATGAGTTCGATCTGCCATCAAAGGCGGTCGAGTACCGGCTAGCCAGAGAGGTCGATACGATCTCCTCTTGGCTCGACGACATAGGGGAATCCGGCAGCGTGCTTGACGTAGGCTGCGGCGCCGGAGCGTGGGTAGAGATTTTCGCCAACCGTTTTCAGTCTGTGGTCGGAGTAGAACGCAGCCCTCAGATGGTGGCAGCCGCGCAGGAAAGAGTCGCCCACCTGCCCAATGCCCGGGTTTACCAAGGGGACGGCCGGCAAGACCTGCTCGAAGGGCCGTTCGACTTCATCTTCCTGGGTGGCCTGATGATGTACCTGGGCGACGCCGATGTGGTGGAACTGCTACAGGCATTGAAGTCCCGGCTCAGCGAAGGCGGCGTCATCATCCTTCGGGAGTCCACGGTGCGAAAGGGAGTGCTGGCCCTGAAAGGCGAATACCAAGTGATCTACCGGAGTGTTAATGTCTACCGGCAGCTCTGTGAACAAGCCGGAATCACCGAGGTTGAACCTCGTGGCAACTCTGGATACGCCAGCATGGCCATCGCCGAAGAATTCGTCAGGATACGCCGCAAGTGGCTTTCATTTCTACCCAAGGAATCTCTTTTGCTCGGCTCTCTCACCTGGGCAGTGCTAAGAGCCGCCGCACCTGTCAGCTTCTGGGCGCTTCCTCAAATCCTTAATCGGCTTCACATCCCCTGGCCAAAGCTGCAGAATCATTTCTTCAGGCTCAGACCGTCGAGCTAGAATCCGGACCGCCAATACTCGATCCACTCCGGTTATTGAGTTGCCAGGATATACGCATATCCACCGGTCGCCGCGACCACGTACCCCGTGAATATATAGTAGAAGACGTTACCCACTTTTGGTGTTCGGAACGGCGCTACATGTAAGAACGCCATGACCACGATGACCGTGTACAAGATCGCCACGAATCCGTTGTGATTGATGAAACTCTCCAGAAAGAAGACCATCGAAACCACGATTGGTGAGTTGTCTATCGTTATCCCCGCATAGGTGCCGTTGCTGTCCACGCCAAAGACATCGAAATAGGCCAGACGGAGCACTCCCGCCATGATGATCGCCAATGCCCCCGGATAAGCCCAAGCGCTGAAATCCGTGATGCTGAGCAAAAGGATGGCCGGGCCCACAGCCGAAGTTACCAGATCCACGAGTGAGTCCATGTGGGCGCCGATCGACCGGTGTTGCGCGCTTCTGTCCGGCAAGGCGCGGGCGACCACGCCGTCATACCAGTCGAAGGTGACTGCCCAAAGGATCGAGATGATCGCTGCCGGGTAATTCTGGTGCAGGGCGAAGAAAATCGCCAGCACGCCGCAGCATAACCCAACCAGGGTGACGATGTTAGGCCAGTCGGCAACGAAAGAAAGAATCAAAGGCATCTGAGATTCGCCGATCTCAGGCCCACCGCCACCCTGCCTCAACTCTGAATCAGATTCAGCCATATTTCGACTATTGTCCGTCCGGTTATTGAATTGACGCCGCAGAAGTCCAACTCACATCTATATCGGCGCCCTTAGGTGTGAGGCGTAGTATACTCCAGGCAAAATCGGGCGCCCTTTTAAAGCGTTATCGATCGGAGAGTCCATATGCGGGAAAATACCTTAAAACAGAAATTGAACGACGGCAAGGCAGTTTTCGGCACCATGATCACATTTCCTTCGGCCACGGTGGTTGAGATGCTCGGGTGCCTGGGGTACGACTGGATCTTGATAGACAACGAACACGGGTCCATCACAGTGGACAACTCTGAAGATATGATCCGCGCTGCCGAGCTGACGGGCATGGCGCCCATCGTTCGCCCTATCGGCAACGAGTTGGAGTTCATCTGCCCCTTCCTTGACCGCGGCGCCTGGGGCGTCCAAGTCCCCCACGTGAACACCGCCGAAGAGGCTAAGAACGCCGTCGAAGCGGTCAAATATTACCCTCTGGGCACACGAGGGATCTTCAGCCGTGGCCGCCCCGCCGGGTTCGGATTTTCCGGCTCAACGGCCGATTACGCGGAAGAGGCCAATAAAAACACCCTGGTCTGCCTGATGCTAGAAGAGGTGGAGGCCATCGAAAACCTGGAGTCCATGGTCCAGGTGGAAAGCGTGGACGTATTCTTCATTGGGTCGGGCGATTTATCTCAGTCCATGGGCTACGTGGGCCAGCAGACGCATCCTGAGGTCCAAGAGGTCATGGAACGGGGAGTGGAGATCATACGCAAGGCCGGAAAGGTCGCCGGGGTAAGCTGCCCCGACAACCTGGTGCCGAAGTTCCTGGACCTGGGCGTGCAATACTTCCATGGCACGGTGCAGACCCTGATCCAAACCTCCAGCAACGCCTATCTGGACACCATGCGCAAAGCGGCAGGGCAGGCCGGACTCTAGCCGACCCTGGTCGGCAGCCAAATAAGCTTGACACGACGCTTGTAGGCCGAGAAAATGAGCGTCAAGTTTTGTACTATATAAGTTAATCTGGCGAAAATACGGTTTAGATGAATGGAATCGGCGGTTTTCGGGAAGCATTCTTGTTTCGGAGTTAATGCGATGGCCGTTCAAAGCAAAGTAGACCAAGAAAGCATCGAATTGATGGCCCATCTGATGCGGCGCGCGGGGTTTGGTGCCGACCGGGATGAGTTGGAGCGACGCGCCGCCGTTGGTTATGAAGCCACTGTCGATGAACTGCTGAATCCCGAAGGGCAGCGGGCCGACCGGCAGCATTTCCTCCGCTACCACCCAGGCTTCCGCCGTCCGGTCACCTCTCCGGGCATGGGGGGTTCAGCCTGGCTATACGACATGATGCACACTGAGCTTCCTCTGGAAGAGAAGATGGTCCTCTTTTGGCACCAGATCTTCGCCACCGGCCAGTCCAAGGTGGATCATTGGCATGAATTGATCGCCCAAATAGACATGTTCCGGGAGAAGGGCATGGGCAACTACCGCGACATGCTGGTAGCCTTGGCCCAGAACCCGGCTATGATCTACTGGCTGGATAACTGCGACAACCACGAATCAGGAGTGAACGAGAACTGGGGACGAGAACTGCTGGAACTCTTCAGCATGGGTGTGGGCAACTACACCGAGACCGACGTTTTCGAATGCTCCAGGGCATTCACCGGTTGGACCATCGGCACCGTGCCGCCCCGGAACTACTACAGCCGGTTCGACTGGGACTTCGAATACCAGGAAGAGGACCACGACCACGGTGAAAAGACATTCTTGGGGCAGACCGGCAACTTCAACGGCGAAGACATCATCGACATCATCTGCCAACAGCCGGCCACCGCCGAGTTCATCGCCCGGCACCTCTATAACTTCTTCGTGGCCGATGAGCCCCAGGTTCCTGCGTGGTCGGTGACCCCGCCTAAAGACCCCAAGGCCATTGAGACCTTGGCCAAGACCTTCACCGAGTCCAATTACAATATCCGGTCGGTTTTGCGGGTCTTATTTCTCTCGGACTTTTTCAAGGACGCCCGCTTCACCAAGATAAAGAGCCCAGCCGAAGTGGTGGTTGGCACCCTGCGGCTGGTTGGCCAGGACAAACTACCCCCTCCTGGGATCGGAGACCTATCCAAACAGACCGGTTACATGGGGCAGGAATTGCTCAATCCGCCCAGCGTGGAGGGTTGGCACACCGGCGTGGAATGGATCAATAGCGGTTCATTGATGAAGCGGATCAACTTCGTGGCCGACATGCTAGGCGACATCAGCCGGCCCGGAGTCCAACGGATAGTGGGCCGCCTTCAGGCGCAGGGCAACCTGGGGCCTGAGGAACTGGTCGACCGTTGTTTGGAGCTGGTCGGGCCAATCAAGGCCGGCGCAGCCACCCACGAACAATTGGTGGAACACTCGGCCCAAGGCGGCGAGTTGAAATGGGACACGGAAAAAGACGTCGCAGCCTCGACTGCAAGAGTCGGTGAGCTGCTTCAGCTCATTGCGTCGGTCAAGGAATTCCAGTACTCCTAATCCTCGCCAATCGGAGAAAATCATGGCTACCAATAAGAAAGACCCGGTCTTGGTGGTTCTTCAGCTTTCCGGCGGCAATGACTACTTAAACACCGTCGTCCCCTATGGCGATGGGTTGTACCGGGACGCCCGCCCGGTGGTAGGATTTGCTGAGGATCAGGTCCTGCCCATCGACGGCGGACTGGGGCTAAACTCGGCCATGGGGCCGTTGAAGGGCATGTACGACCAGGGCAATATGGCCATCATCCACGGCGTTGGCTATCCAGACTCGCCCCGATCTCACTTCCGCTCCATGGACATCTGGCACACCTGCGAGCCAGAGACCCTGGGCACTGAGGGCTGGCTGGGGCTGGCCACCAGAGACCTAGACCCAAGAAAAGAAAACATCATCACCACCGTCAGTTTCGGCCCCAGCCTGTTCCGGGCCTTGGTCCTACCTGGTGTACCTGTCGCCTGCGTGGACGACCTGGAGTCCTACGGCCTGTTGACCGGTATCTCCGGTGAGAAGCAGCGAGAGCAGATTCTAGACCGTTTCTCCCGCATGTACGCTCCCGAAATGGGCAACGACGTCGTGACTGAATACCTGGGTCAAACGGGATTGGAAGCCATGAAGGGCGCTGACATCCTGAAGGTTGCCCCTGAGAACTACTCCTCCAGCATCGAGTACGCAGAAACGACCATCGCCCAGAAGCTGCGCGGAATCGCACAGGTCCATCTGGCGGGCCTAGGGACCCGAATCTTCTATTGCGACCACGGCAGCTTCGACAGCCACGCCAACCAAGCGGGCATGCACGCTACGCTCTGGAGCGATGTTTCCCAAGCCATCACCGACTTTTTCGCCGATCTCCGGGAGCACGACTCCGCCGACAATGTAATCATGCTGCTGTTCTCCGAATTTGGCCGGCGCGTCCGTGACAATGGCTCAGGCACCGACCACGGGGCCGCCGGGGCCGCATTCGTTATCGGCGACGCCATCAAGGGCGGACAGTACGGCGAGTACCCATCGAGAAAGTCAGAAGACCTCCAACAGGGCGACCTGGTCCCCAACATGGATTTCCGCGGCCTCTACACCACCGTGCTGGAAGACTGGCTGGGCCTGGACGCCAAGCCAATCGTCAAAGGAAACTTCGAGGCGCCCAGATTTATCTAACCTGGCATAGTTGTCGTCAACGCAAGAGTAGAGATATGCAAACACAGATAGCAGCAGGCCGGGTATACGACTTCAGCCACGCTGTCGGCCGGTCGGCAGCCTCGGGCACCGGGTTCCGGATGCCGGTGGCCGTGGCCATTGGAGTCGGGACCGACGCTGCCTCCTACGTGATCAGCCGCGGTTTCGAGATGATTCCCAACGTGCACTGGAGTCGGACCGGCGTAGGCACCCGCGTCACCAAAGTTATTTTCGGTGGCATATCCGGCGAGGAAGAGCTCGTAACCGAGTTTGGGAAATACGGGGAGGACCCCGGCCGGTTTATCTGGCCGGCAGGAATTGCAGTGGACAGTCAAGGAGCGGTCTATGTCGCCGACGAATGGCTGAACCGGGTTTCCATCTTCGACGGCGACGGGAAATTCTTGCAGTGCTGGGGCACGTCGGGGGCTGAAGAGGGGGAACTGGACGGTCCTTCCGGCATCCTCATCGATGCCAATGACGACCTCTACATCTCAGACACCCGCAACCACCGGGTCCAGAAATTCACCAAGGACGGCGTTCTCATGGCCGCCTGGGGTGGGTTGGGCAGCGGCGAGGGCCAACTGGACTCGCCATGGGGCATCGCCTCCGATTCTGAAGGGTACATCTACGTGTCCGACCACATGAACCACCGGGTGCAGAAATTCACTCCGGAAGGCGAGTTCGTGGCGTCATTCGGTAGCGAAGGTGCGGGCCGGGGCGAGCTGGGCCGCCCGTCCGGAGTGGCTGTCGACCCAGACGGCGATGTTTACGTATGCGACTGGTCCAACAACCGGGTCCAGGTGTTTGGCCCCGACGGCCGGTTCATCACCACCTTGCGTGGAGACGCCTATGAGCTTTCCCATTGGGCCAAGATGACCGTCGCAACCAACCCAGACGCAGTCAGACGGCGCCGGGAAGTGCCGAACCCCCAGGTTGAATGGCGGTTCGATATGCCCTCCGACCTAGTCTTCGACACAGCCAATCAGCGGCTGCTCGTAGCCGACACTCAGCGTCAACGGATACAGATCTACAACAAACTCAAGGACTATGCGATCCCCTCTCGCACTATCTAGTGACCTACGGTAAAAAGATTACCGGATACTATTTCGTTAAATGGAAGGTAGGCTCATGGCAAGTGTATTCCTAGGCATCAACGACCGGACTTTCACGTATGAATCCACGGCTGGACGCGCCGAGCATGTCGGCGCCGGGGTGCGTTATCCAGTCGACTTTGCCCTAACATCTGACGAAGTCGCCTATATCGTGAACCGGGGCCGTGAAGACCGGCCCGACGGCACTCGCCTCACCATCATGAAACTGGACGAAGAGGGTGAGGAATACATCTCCACCTTCGGCTCACACGGTGAGGGCAAAGGCCAATTCATCTGGCCCACGGGCATCGCTCTCGACAAGGACACCAACGTTTACGTCACAGACGAGTGGCTGAACCGGATCACCAAGTACGACAGGGACGGGGAGTACATCACCCACTGGGGCACCAAGGGGTCCGGCGACGGGGACGTTGACCGGCCGTCCGGCATCGCCATCGGCAAAGATGAGACCCTTTACATCGTGGACAGCCGTAACAACCGTGTCCAGAAGTTCGGTCTGGACGGGAAGTTCTTGGGAAAATTCGGCTCAGCCGGATCTGCTGATGGGCAGTTCAACCTTCCCTGGGGAATGTGCCTGGACAGCGACGACAATATCTTTGTCGCCGATTGGCGCAACGACCGTGTCCAGTCATTTACCTCGGACGGCAAATGGTTGGCTAGCTTCGGAACGCCGGGAACTGGCGGCGACTGCTACAACGCACGGGTCAAGGGCGGGATCACCTACTCCCATGCCCCGGTTGGGCAATTCAACCGTCCCACGGGCGTCTGCGTCGACCAGGACGGCGATATCTATATAGCAGACTGGTTGAACAACCGGGTGCAGGTGCTGACGCCGGACGGCCGGTTCATCACTGAATTCACCGGCGACGGCCACTTGTCCAATATGGGCATCGCCAAGCTCAGGTCCAATCCCGATATGATCAGGCAGCGCAACTCCATCCGGAACTTCACTCCTGAGCGGGTGCTGTGGGCGCCATGCGCGGTGAGAATGGGCCAGAACAATCGAGTGATAATAGCCGACACCACCCGCCACCGCTTCCAGATATACCGGAAGAACTCGGAGCCGGTATTGGTCTAGCACGGCACATATAATAGCCCCAAAGAAAAGGCCGCGTCTAATTCGCGGCCTTTTTTTCATCTATGAGCCCTTGGCCAGGCTAAAACTAAGCGGGATGGGCCTGCTCGGCCGGGTCAAGCTCCGAGTCCACCCAGTCGATGACCCAGATCTGGTCGTCGGATTCATCATCGATCAACAGCGCGCCGACGGCCTCTAACTGGCACTCAACGGAGGGGTTTTCCCTAATCAGAGGAATGGCTATCGCCTTTTCTGTTTCCAG
>VFHF01000215.1 GCA_009392095.1 SAR202 cluster bacterium | reverse complement strand
GTATCTGGTCAACGACCAACTTGGCTTGACCGGCAGCAATCATGGGGAACATCTCGGCCATGGCGGCCTTGTGATCCAGGGACCCCACTGGAGAGCGGCCCATGCTAAACCCGACTACCGTCCGGTTGACCGAGGTGATGTCTGAAGCCGGCAGGTTTGCCGGGGTCTGGGAAGCATTGCCGTAACTGACCAAAGTTCCGTAGGCCGAAACGCAGCGCACGCTTTTCTCTAGAACCTCACCGCCAACACACTCGGCCACCAACTTGACTCCGTCGCCGCCCGATTCATCTTTGACCACTTCCTCAAAGTCGGCCTCGGTGTAGTTGATCACAACGTCGGCTCCCAGCGATTTACAGAGGTCCAGTTTGTCTTGTGTTGAGGCGGTGGCGATGACCTTGGCGCCCCAGGCCTTGGCCAACTGGATCAGTACTGTCCCTACACCCGAGGCTCCGGCCTGGACCAGCACCGTATCACCGGACTGCATCTGACCCCTGGACTTCAGGATGTGGTAGGCGGTGAGGAACACGATGGGCATACCGCCGGCTTCCACCGCATCAAGGGAGTTGGGATAGGGGAACACCAGGTTGCCGTTGACGGCGACGTATTCGGCCTGGCTACCCGGACCCATCGCCATCACTTGCTGGCCGACAATTATGCCGGTGACGTCTGAGCCGACTTCGGTGACGGTGCCAGCCGATTCCAGCCCCATGGATGAGGGCAGGCCGGGGCCAGGGTAGTTCCCGCCCCGGCGCAGGATGTCGGCGTAATTCACCCCCGCGGAGTCCACCTTGATCATGACGTGATGGGGCCGGAGATTGGGCTCCGGCACTTCCTCTATCTTCAGTACGTCAACGTCGCCGAACTCGTTTAGCCTGACTGCTTTCATGCTGGGGTCTCCGTGGTTCGAATTACTTTGGTTGGTTGGGAGCCACTAGTCATCTTCGACACAGTCGAGGACAGATTCCCTCTCCCTTCAGGGAAAGGAAATCTGTCTCTTTTCTACTCGTATCCCCTGAACCGGTTTGAGGTTAGCACGTCGGAGTTGATCACCCGAACGGGTTCCCCACTGGTGAAGGCGCGGACGTTCTCTATTATTCCTGAATAGAAGGCCCGGTAGCTTTCTTCTGTAACGTAGCCCAGATGGGGGCAGATCAGGGTGTTTGGTGTCTTGAAGAGGGGATGGCTCAAGGGCAACGGCTCGATGTCGAAGGTGTCTAATGCCGCCCCGGCGATGGCCTTCCGCTCCAACACGTCGATCAGGGCCTTCTCATCGACTATCGGCCCGCGGGAGATGTTCACCAGGTAGGCGGTGGGCTTCATCAACGCCAGTTCAGCCGCTCCGACTAGACCCCGGCTGCGGTCACTGAGCACCAGGTGGACGGATACGATGTCCGCCTCTTTGAACAGGGTCTCTTTGTCCACCAGGGTAGCGTCGCACCCCGCGGCCTGCTCGGCGGTCATGTTCTGGCTCCAGGCGATGATGTTCATGTCGAAGGCCGACCCGACCCGGGCCACCAACGACCCGATGTGGCCCAGCCCGATCAGACCCAGAGTCTTGCCCTTGAGTCCCACGCCGACCGTGGTGCCCCATGACCCATCTCTGGACCGTTGGTCCTCTTCATGAATGTGGCGGAGCATGGAGATTATCAGTCCCCAGGTGAGTTCGGTGGGTCCCTCTCCGGAGCCGGGCGCTCCGCAGACGGGGATACCCAGCTCGGTTGCGGCTTCGATGTCGAACGAGGCGTTGCGCAGACCGGTGGTCATAAGCAGTTTCAGTTTGGGCAACTGGGTGAGTATCGACCGGGTGAAGGGGGTTCGTTCCCGCATACCCATGACCATGTCGAAATCTTTGAGCCGGTTGACCAGCGCTTTTTCGTCGGCGACATGGTCATGGAAGAATTCAACATCCGTTCCGGGAGCCAACTGGCCCCAATCGCCCAGGTCCTTGGCTGTGCCTTGGTAATCATCTAATACTGCTAGTTTCAACTCGGTCAACTCTATTTCGGTTCGGATCTGGATATCACTTGAAGGCCGGCATGACCTTCTCGATGACGATGCGCAGGCTGCGCAGGACTCTCTCTTCTGGGATCAGGCCGCCGGGGTTGAGTTCGGCGACAACTCCATCTAGCCCCAGTTCTTCTTTCAGTTGGGTGAAACGGTCGATCAGGCCTTCAGCGGTGCCGAAAGCGATCTTGGTCTTCAGCATCTCGTCATAACTCAAGGCGGCCAGTTGGTCGGCCCGGCCGCTGGCTAGTTCGGTGGACTCCAGGCCCGCTTTACCGGCCTGATCGCGGTAGAGACTACCCATCCGCCCGAAGTAGCCGCCGATGCTCTCGAACGGCTCGTCCAACGCCTCTTGCTTGGTTTCACCGGCGTAGACCGGGATACGAAGGGAAACGTCGCCATCGCCGGGGTGCCCGGCTTCATTCCAGGCCCGGCGGTACTCTTTTACATTCTTTTGGAGCTCGGGTACATCCATGCCCCGCAGACCCACGAATATGGGGTGGCCGGCCTGGCCCAGCCTGACGAAAGTATCGGCAGAGTTGGCGGCGATGCGCAGCGGCGGGTGGGGCTGCTGGTAAGGCGACGGTGTGATGGTGGCGTTCTCAACGCTGTAGTATTTGCCCTGATAGGAGAATTCCTTGCCTTTCCAAGCCTGGAGGATGATTTGCAGGGACTCTGCGAACCGTTCTTGGCTTTCATCGTAGGCGATACCGAAGACATCGTAGGAACGGGCGAATCCGCTGCGACCGATGCCAAATTCGAACCGGCCTTCGCTGATGTGGTCGACGGTCGCCACTTCCTCGGCGATGCGCAGGGGGTTGCTCAGCGGTAGTACGTAGACGGCCATACCGACCCGGAGCCGCTTGGTCCTGGTGGCTATCGAGGTCGCCACCACGATAGGAGACGACAGCACCGAGCGGGTTGGGTTGAAATGCAGTTCGGCCAGCCAAACGCCGTCCAGACCCATCTCCTCGGCCGCATCGACCATCCGGAACCCTTCTTTGAATGCTTGGGCCTCGCTAACCCCGGACCGGCTGCCAAACTCCATGAATGCGCCAAAGTGCATGAGGTGCTCCAAATCGGGTGAGGTATTGCCTTTGTCCAGGCGGAGAAACATCTCCCTGGGCCGGGCCACGTTCAAAAGTACTTCATGCCGGGCCAGGGGTCAAGGAATCGACCAGCCTCGCCGGTCTTGACCGTCCCACCGCGTCGGACTACCCTACCCCACACCCGCCAACATGGGAACCGGCAACGGTCCGAGCAGAGTTTACGAGGCGACAGATGGAATCGAACCAGTACGATATAGCGATCATCGGAGGCGGCATATTGGGGCTGTCCACGGCCATGCAGCTGATGGAACGCGCCCCCAACTGGCGGGTCGCTGTGATCGAGAAAGAGGCGCAACTTGCCACGCACCAGACCGGCCATAATAGTGGCGTGATGCACTCTGGGATCTACTACCGGCCCGGCTCCCACAAGGCCCAATTCTGCGTCGCCGGCCTGAACAACATGGTCAAGTTCTGCGATGAGAATGAGATCGAATATCAGCAGTGCGGAAAGGTCATAGTCGCCCTGAACGAGTCTGAACTTGGCCGCCTCCAAGACCTCTTTGAGCGGGGAACGGCCAACGGAGTGCCGGACCTGGAGATCGTCGGCCCAGAAAGACTGAAAGAGATCGAGCCGCACACCGTCGGAATGCGCGCATTGTGGGCGCCCCACACGGGGATAGTCGACTTTACAAAAGTAGCCGCCGCCTTCGCCAACAAATTCCAGCAGGCCGGCGGGGACATCTTTACCGGTGCCGCGTTGAAGAAGATCACCAACATGACCGGTTCCGTGGCATTGGAGACAACTAAAGGGACTCTTCAGGCCAAACATCTGATCAACTGCGCCGGGTTGTATGCCGACAAGGTTGCCACCATGACCGGCGAGAAACTGGGCGTCAAGATCATCCCGTTCCGGGGCGAGTACTACACACTGCGCCCGGAGAGCCATCATCTGGTGTCCGGGCTGATCTATCCGGTGCCCGACCCCCAGTTTCCATTCCTTGGCGTTCACTTCACCCGCAACATCAAGGGCCACGTGGAAGCCGGCCCCAACGCAGTGATGGCTTTGCGGCGGGAAGGCTACCGTAAACGCGACTTTAGCCTTGGTGAGAGTATGGCCAACCTGGCCTACCCCGGATTCTGGAAGATGGCTGCGAAGTATTGGAAGATTGGTATGGGTGAGGTCTACCGTTCCTTCAATAAACGGGTGTTCCTCCACGACCTGCAGCGGCTGATCCCGGAGATCCGGAACTCTGACCTAGACAGTGGCGGCTCCGGCGTGCGGGCCCAGGCCGTGGCGCGTGACGGCTCCCTGTTGGACGATTTCAGCATCATCCAAGGGCGTGACGCGATCCATGTTTTGAACGCCCCATCCCCGGGAGCAACATCGTCGCTGGCAATTGGGGACCACATCGCCGGTTTGGCAGTGGAAAACTTTGGGGCGCCGATTTAGGCTACGAATCGCTCATCTAGAGTCTGCATCAAATCTGGCTAAGCCGGATGTACATAATGTTGCTGGGGAGCCTGGCCGTGGGTATAATCGGGCCTGCCGGAATGACTGGGGCAGGGAGGATGACTGGTATTGTTGGTTGAGACCGAGCGCGAATTGGACTTGGGCTCTTTTGTTGCGACCCAGGACTCGGTTGGTGAGTACCTGTACTCAGTTGGCGACTCGTTTACGATCTACAAAGACACCGGCATCGCCCCTCCTCTTTACTCCGCGGCCTCGGCTTTGGGAGCGTTGCTTCGAGAGCTGGCCCTCCCTCCCGGCGCCATCCACAGCCTGCAGGAAGTTGATACCCAGACCCCGGTGGCCATCGGTAGCGAGGTGAATATCACCGCTCTTGTCGAGAAACCGCGCCGCCGTGCTGGTCTGGAGTTCATCACAGTGACCTGTAGCGTGGAGTCCGCCGGAGCGCTGGCGCTCACGTCAAAAAGCACTGTGCTCGTGCCACCCGAGGCCGCTACTGCGCTGGAACCGAAGGACTCCGAAGCCCAGAAAGCCGGGCCGGTAGAAAGCGGATTGGGCGTTATCTCAAAAGAGATCAACCAAGAGCGATTGAACGCCTACGCCAATGCGTCGGGCGACGATAACCCGCTGCACCTTGATGCGGAATTTGCTGCCAAGACCCAGTTCGGTGGTATTATCGCCCACGGCATGCTAACCCTGGCCTTCGTTTCCGAGATGATGGCCGCCGCCCACGGGCGGGACTGGCTGGAATCCGGCGGCCTCAGGGTCAGGTTCAAAGGAGCAGCCTACCTTGGCGACCGGGTCGAGGCATGGGGCAACCTATCCAAGGAAAACGGCCCATCCCGCACCTATTCGGTGGGGGTTAGGAACAGCGCCAGCGGGCAGGAACTTATCTCCGGCACTGCCGGATTGAATATAAATTAAGAGATAGGAACCTTTACCGAATGGCCCGGCGATAAACCAAAGAGTGCGCCGTCAGTCAGACGAGGAAGGAACACTATGCAAAAAGCGACGGACAATGGATCGGCGCCTGTTCGAGTGGCGATGGACGCCATGGGTGGGGACCACGGGCCTGTGGAGACGGTCAAGGGGGCCATCGAGGCCGCCAGGGCCACTAACGCCGAGATAATACTGGTCGGCGACCCCGGTCCTGTGGAAGAAGAGCTAGCCAAGTACGATACATCGGGTTTATCCGTGAGTACCGCGGCCTCCGAAGATAAGATCGGGGACGATGAACACCCCCTCCAGGCTATGCGGACCAAACCGAGGTCGTCCGTGTTGGTTGCCACCAGTCTGGTCAAGAGTGGCGATGCCGACGTCATGGTTTCCATGGGGTCTACCGGCGGGTCCATGGCCAGCGCCGTCCTGACCCTGGGTCTGATGGAAGGTTTGGACCGGCCATGCATAGGCGGACCATTCCTCGGTCTGGCGCCGAACACTGTTCTGGTGGACATTGGGGCAAATATCGACTGCCGTCCCGGTCTGCTGCTCAACTTCGCGTCCCTTGGCGTCACCTGGGCGCGTACTTATATGGGCATCGAGAACCCCAGAGTGGCCCTACTCAGTGTTGGGTCGGAATCAAATAAGGGCAACAAGCAGGTCCAAGAGGCCT
Source organism: SAR202 cluster bacterium (assembly GCA_009392095.1). GTDB lineage: Bacteria > Chloroflexota > Dehalococcoidia > Lucifugimonadales > UBA3495 > UBA9611. The sequence continues at coordinate 9,347 of VFHF01000215.1, read as the reverse complement.
ACCAAATATTCCAAGACAGCGGCATGAACTTCGTTGGCAACGTGGAGGGTATGGACTTCTTCACTGAGAAGGCTGAAGTTATAATCGCAGATGGCTTTGTTGGCAACATTCTGATCAAATTCACCGAGGGGATCGGCCGGGCTTTCGCCGCATACGCCGATAAGCGGCTGTCCTCGGCCCTCGACGAGACAACGCTCGAAAAATTCGCCGCGGAAATGGTCCAATTGACCACCCGCACCCGCACCAACGGCGGCCCATTATTCGGAGTAAAGGGCCCGGTGATTGTGGGCCACGGTTCAAGCCGTGCCGATGAGATATTGGCGGCGATCAGCACCGCCGTCCGCTATGTGAACCTGGGCATGGTCGACATAATGAGAGAAGACCTGGCCACGATGAACAAGAACGCTGCAGCCAAAGCCACCGGCAGCAGCGCGGGCAGGTAAATTCAACCGATGCCCGGTATCGACCTGGGAGGCAAAGTAGCATTGGTCACCGGGGCCTCCCGAGGTATCGGCGCTGTCGTCGCCTGCCGCCTAGCCGAGGCCGGCGCCAGGGTGGGCGTTAATTATCATGCCAGCCCCGACGCCGCCACAGTAGTCGTCGATAACATCAGCCAAGCCGGCGGAGAAGCATTCTTGGTCGGCGGCGACGTTTCCCAAGAAGAGAAAGCCCAAGCTGTCATCAAGCAAGTTGTAGAACACTTCGGCAGCATCGACCTACTGGTCAACAACGCCGGCATCAACAAAGACCAACTGTTGATTAGGATGAAGCCCGAAGACTTCGACTCCGTCATAAATGTGAATCTGCGCGGCGCCTTCCTCTGCACCAAGTACGCCATGACCCACATGATTCGGCAACGGTCCGGACGGGTGGTCAACATGTCTTCGGTGGTGGGGCTTTCCGGAAACCCGGGCCAGGCCAACTACGCCGCCGCCAAGGCCGGGCTGGTCGGTCTCACAAAGGCGGTCGCCCGAGAGGTGGCATCCCGTAACGTCACAGTAAACGCTCTGGCCCCCGGGTACATCACCACCGCCATGGTTGATGAGCTATCCGAAGATACTCAGGCGAAGATACTGGCCAATATCCCCATGGGCCGGTTCGGAACCCCTGAGGACGTGGCCGAGGCCGTAATCTTCCTTTGCAGCGACGGCGCCAGCTACATCACCGGCCAAGTTCTGACCATCGACGGCGGCATGATCGCCTGATTCCCGGTTCCTATCCCCTTTGAATCCGCCCGCCACTGTATAATAACGGCACGTCTTTTACGTCCAGATTCAGCACCCAGTCCGGAGTAACCGCATGCGCATGACCACCAGGTTTCGCCAACTGCTTAAGGAGCCGGGAATCATCCAGGCGCCGGGGGCTTACGACTGTCTCACGGCAAACATCATCCAGAAGGCCGGTTTTCCGGCGGTCTACATGACCGGGGCGGGAACGTCGGTGGCGCAGCTAGGCTACCCGGACCTGGCCCTGGCCTCGATGACCGAGATGGTCCAGAACGCTGCATCCATCACCGAGACCTTAGCCGTGCCATTGATAGCGGATGCGGATACGGGCTACGGCGGAGTGTTGAACGTGCGCCGGACCGTTCGGCAGTACGAGCGGGCCGGTGTGGCGGCCATTCACATAGAGGATCAAGAATCGCCCAAGCGCTGCGGCCACCTGGACGACAAGAAGGTCATTTCCACCGAGGATATGATCCAAAAGATCAGGGCCGCGGTCGACGCCCGCACCGACGACGACTTCACCATCATCGTGCGCACCGATTCCATCGCCGTCACCGGTTGGGACGACGCCATGCACCGCTGCGACGAGTACGTGAAAGCCGGGGCCGACGTGTTGTTCGTCGAAGCCCTGCGAACACCGGAAGAGGTTGAACGAGCCGCCAAGAACCTTGATATTCCACTGTTATTCAATTTCGTAGAGTCTGGAAAGTCTCCCCTGCTCTCGGCATCCGAACTGGAGAATTTTGGCTTTAAGATCGTTATCTATCCGGCTAGCGCCCTGTTGTCGGTGGCCCATGTGGTTGGGCAGGTCATGGCGCAGTTGAAAGAGACTGGCACCACCTCTCACCTGATGGACAACATGGTCAGTCTTGAGGACTGTTTCGAGGCCATGGGCCTGTCCAGCATGCTGGCTGAGGACGCTCAATTCGCCCACCCTGTGTAGCCGTGAACCATTCGCTTCAGAGCATCGCAACTTCTAGCTAGTTCGGTGCGGCCGGATGAAAAAACGACGGCCAGCCCTTAAGGCAGGACAGGACCATAATGAACGTAGTGCTGGTGATTGACATGGTTAAGGGATTTTTGGAACCGGGCCATAATCTCTATTGTGGCGACGAGTCTCGGGAGATCATTCCCAGGGTCAACGACCTGCTGGTCCGGGAACAGGCAGCAGGGTCGGAGATTCTCTTCATCTCGGACCACCACGACCCCGACGACCTGGAATTCAACGTGTTCCCGGTCCACTGCGTCAAGGGTACTGAGGAGCCCAACGTCATTCCCGAACTGGCGGAGTTCGTGAATGAGGACAACGTGATACCCAAGAACCGGTACAGCGGTTTCTTCAATACACGTTTGGAAGCCACACTGGCGGCCGGTAGGCCCGACAAAGTGATCATTTGCGGTGTTTGCACCGACATATGTGTGCTGCACACGGCGTCCGATGCCCGCAACCGCGACTACGCAGTTGAGGTGCCTGCCGACTGTGTGGCCAGCTTCAAGCAGGAGGCCCATGAGTGGGCCCTGTCTCACTTGAAAGACATCCTGGGTGCAACGGTGGTCTAGGCCAGAAGTTTACTGTAAGGCTTCGGCGATGATTGCCTCGGTCACTTCATCGTCCGTCATCCCCAGGATCTCGCGGAGTACATATTCATTGTGCTGGCCCAAGACCGGGGCCGCGAATCGGGGCCCATTGTCGTATCCTTTGATCCGGAACTGGTGCCCCGCGTAGGGCACCGTGCCCATCTCCTGATGTTCCAATGGCCGGAAATAATTCCGGTGGGCCAACTGGGGGTCCTTCTCCAGATCGCTGCTCCGGTTCACCACTCCGGCCGGCACACCCTGGGAGATCAGAGATTGCATCAACTCTTGGGCGATTTGGTCTTTGGTCCATCCGCCGATGCGCTCGTCTATCTCGTCATGGTTCTCAAGCCGAGATTCCATAGAGCCTAACCGCTCGTCGTTGGTCCAGGCCGGGCTTCCCATCGCCACCTTCAGGGCTTCCCACTGGTCCTCAGTCTCCACGGAGATGGTGCACCACTGGTCGTCTCCGGCGCAGGGGTAGGCGCCTTGGGGCGCGAAATATTGAGACCGGTTCCCGTTGCGGGTGACGGTCTTCCCGTTGGTCTCATAGTCCATGATCTGCGGCGACAGATAATTGAGGGACATCTCCAACTGGGAGGCGTCGATGTACTGGCCCTGGCCGGTGCGGCGGCGATGGTCGAGAGCGGCCATGATGGTTGCCGACAGGATCCGGGGGGATACGGCGTCCGTGTAGGCCGTCCACGGTCCGTCCGGCGCCTGGCCGGGCCAACCTGTAATCTCATAAAAGCCGGCGAGGGAACCCGCATGGAAGCCGTATCCGGAGAAGGGCGCGGCGGGACCGGTCTGGCCCATTAGGCAGGTGCTGGCCATGATGATCGAGGGGTTCAGTTGTCGGGCGGTCTCGTAGCCGATGCCCAGACTATCCACCGTTCCCGGAGCGAAACTCTCAACGTAGACGTCGGCCCAAGCAATGAGCCTTTTGGCTATTTCCAATCCCGACGGGACTTTCATGTTCACCGACAAGCCCAGCTTGGAGGTATTGAATTCCCCAAAGAATTGGGTGCGGTCTGGTCCCGGAGTGCCATCTTTGAATGGTCCGACGGTGCGCAGGATATCCAACGGCGCGGCCGTTTCTACCCGAACTACTGTAGCGCCGTGGTCCGCCAAGTACTTGACTGTAGTGGGCCCGACGACCACCCACGAGATATCGACAATGTTCAGTCCCTCGAAAGGCAATTGATCTGCCATCATTCGCTCCTGCGGCCAAGACTTCCGCCGGTGGCTTGGGTAATCTCAGCGTCGTCCAGCCCCAGCATGGATTGCAGGACCTGCTGGTTGTGTTCGCCACGTGCCGGGGCCCATCTTCTTACGGACATCGGGGTTTTAGACATCCGGGCTACCAATCCAGGCATCCGAGTCGCCTCGCTGTTGGGGAGGGGCGCCGGCAGCCAATAGCCACGTTCTTCCAGGTGTTGGAATTTAGCCAGATCGCCTACATCGTTCACCGGGGCCAAGGTAACTCCATCGCGTAGACCCCGTTCCAACAGTTCGTTCTTGGTGTATTTGGCGACGTAGTTCGTGATGGCGCCCAATACCTCTTCCAAGCTGTAATTGATTTCCTGCCCTTGCAGCAAGCGCATATGATAACTGGGCCATTCTTCCCCGTCGATCCAACTTTCTGGCACCAGACCGTCCTCCACGAACCAAGGCACCATCACGGCCAGTGTGGGACCGCTGGGGATAAGAACTACATAACCGTCGGTGCAGTCAAATACCACGGGGAATGTGGCCTGCCCCAATTGGAGCAGAGACCCGCCGCGGTTGTAGTCACGCCCCTGGATAGCGTTGGCGGAGATACCTTGCAGCATGGTTGCTATCATGCATGCCTGAGCAGAGACATCGACGAACTGGGCCTCCCCCGTCCGCACCATCAGCGCATGGGCCGTCATGGCTGCCGTAGCAGCCTCCGCCCCGGCGTGCAGCCAGACTTGGGGTACAGATAACCGGACCGGTGCCCGGTCTGGCACTCCTTGCAGGCTCATGGGGCCGCCCATAGCGGCAATGGTTAGGTCGTTGGCCAGGTAATCGGCGTGGGGCCCATCCCAACCGTAGGCCGAGATCGCCACGTGGACCAATCTGGGATTTATTTCCTTTAGTTCATCGAAGCCCAGCCCCAGGCTATCCAGGGAGGCGGGCTGTCCTGATTCAAACAGAAAGTCCGCCTTTTCAACCAGGCACCTCAACACGTTTCGGCCCGCTTCCAATTCTAAGTCCAGGGTGATGCCTTGTTTATTACGGTTGAAGGCGAAGAAGGGCAGGCTGCCTTCGGACTCTGGTGCATCTTCGATGAAGGGCGGTTCGTTGCGGGCGGCTGCGCCACCGGGCGGTTCCACTTTTATGACCGTGGCCCCCATGTCCCCTAACAGCATGCTAGCTAGGTCGCCGTGGCCGCCTGTTAGGTCCAGCACCGTGTATGGACTGAGCATAGAGTCTTCCTTACATGGTCAGGTTCACATGGTCAGGTTCCAGCGCGGGATGCGCGATTATAGCATGTGAACTGCCCGGTTAAGCAGGGGAGGCGAAGCGCGGAGCGTCAGCTTAATCCTAGCCTTTCAACCTTGCTATTGCTCGAAACCCCCAGGTATCATGAGCCTACTATCAAGGCGCGATTTGGCCGGCCGGTCGGATTCGACTTGAATGGCTCCACCATTGTGTCCTACGGCAAGGAAGGCGCGATGCTCTACCGCACATACAAGTACTCCCAATGGGACGGCACGCAGCGGATTTTCGAATTTGATGCCGACCAATTGATGGATCTTCTTTCCGACGACATCTTGGAGCACGGTGATGTCATGCAGGCCCTACGGGACATGATGCGCCAAGGCCTTCAAGACCGCGACGGGCAGCAGATGCCCGGCCTGCGGGAGCTGATGGAGCAATTGAAGAACCAGCGCCGCCAGCAGATGCAGCAGCACAACATGGACTCGGTGGTAGACGACCTCAAAGAACGCCTAGAAGACATCGTAAACACCGAGCGCGAAGGCATCAAACGCCGCTTGGATGAGGCCTCGGAACGGGTCAAAAGTAACGCGAGCGAAGATAAGGAACAGCAAGAAAGCCTGCTAGACCTGCTGAAGAAACGTTCTGAGAACAACCGGGAAAAGCTGGACGCCCTTCCGGAAAGCCCTGCCGGTCAGATAAAGGAGTTGTTGGAATATGACTTTATAGACCCTGAGGCCCAGCAGAAGTTCCAGGATTTGCTGGACGCGTTGAAGAGCCAGATGGCCCAGAACATGGGCCAGCAGATGATGGACCAGGTCAAGGGCATGTCTGAAGATGACATGGCCGCCACCCGCGAAATGATGAGGGCCCTTAACCAGATGATCAAGGACAAACTCGCCGGCCAGGAGCCCGACTTCGACGGCTTCATGCAGCAGTTCGGCCAGATGTTTGGAGATAACCCGCCCCAGAGTTTCGACGAGCTCATGGAACAGATGCAGCAGCAACTAGCCCAGATGCAGTCGATGCTGGACAGCATGTCTCCCGAAGCCCGCAAAGAGATGGAAGACGCCCTGGCCCAGGCATTGGATCCCGAGACCCAACGGGAGATGGCCCAGTTCGCCTCGCTCATGGAACAATTGATGCCCATGGACGATTTGCGCCGTCAGTACCCCTTCTTGGGGGACGACAGCCTGACCATGGAGCAGGCCATGGAGATGATGCGCGGTCTTCAAGAACTGGACCAACTGGAACAGTCTCTCCAGGACGCCATGCGCACTGGAAACATGGGTGACATCGACCCCGACAAACTGGCTGAGCTTCTGGGAGAGGAGGCCCGACGTATCTACGATGAGCTGGACCGCCTGCGGAAGCTACTCCAAGAATCGGGATATGTCACCGGCGACGACAAGATGGACCTCACCGCCCGGGGCATCCGGCGCATTGGCCAGAAGGCGCTGAAAGAAGTCTTCACCCACCTTAAGAAAGACCGCATGGGCAACCACCAGATGGATGCCCGCGGCGCCAATGGCGATCTACTGGGCGAGACCAAACCCTACGAATTTGGCGACCCGTTCCAAGTCGATTTGCAGGCCACCGTTAAAAATGCAGTCCTCAGAGGCGGCCCCCAGGTTCCGGTCAAGCTCAGCCCGGAAGACTTTGAGGTCTTCCGCAACGAGCATATGACCCGGTCCGCCACGGTCCTCTTGTTGGATCAAAGCCGGTCCATGGGCCTGTTCAACAACTGGCAGGCGGCCAAGAAGGTCACCTTGGCGCTGATGGCATTGATGCGCAGCCAGTATCCCAGGGACAGCCTCCATATCGTTGGGTTCTCGGACTACGCCCGTGAGATCAAAGAAGAAGACCTGGCCAAGTGTACCTGGAACGCTTGGGTGTCGGGGACCAACCTGCATCACGCGTTGATGCTGTCGCGGAAACTACTCTCCAAGGAAAAAGGCGGCACCCGACAGATCTTGGTGGTGACCGACGGCGAGCCCACCGCGCACCTGGAAGGCGATCGGTCGTTCTTCGCCTATCCGCCCAGCCACCGCACGGAGTTGGAGACCTTGAAAGAGGTGCGGCGGTGCACCCAAGAAGACATCCTGATCAACACCTTCATGCTGGAGAACAACTACCAGTTGGTGAACTTTGTGGAACGGATGACCCGCATCAATAGCGGCCGGGCATTCTACAGCAGTGCCGCCAACCTGGGCGAATACCTGTTGGTTGACTATGTAACAAATCGCCGGAAGCGCGTTTCGGCCTAGACCAGCGTCCCGATAACATCGGATCCTTAAACCGGGCCGTCAGCCTCTTCTGCGATGGCCTCGGCTCTGTTAAGATAAATGGACAATCGAATATTACCCAGGGTCGTGCGGCCGGTCTGATGGAGACCCGGCCACACTTTTAAGACGGTCCAGAGAGGCTGGCAAAGTAGAGCGCCCCGAATCTCCGCAGAATGCATTCATGCACTAGTTGTGTGAGCCGCTCGTGCCCTTGCCAGTCAGTGGTAAGGGTTTTTTTATTGCCCGGAGAATAAAGCGGAGATTGGCCAGGTAATCGACCAGGTAATTCAATGGTAGAACGACAAATAATGAACCGGGAAGACGTGCGCCGGGCCCTGACCAGGGTGGCCCACGAAATACTGGAACGCAACCGGGGCGCCGGAGACCTGGTGATCGTTGGTATCCACACCCGGGGAGTGCATCTGGCCCGCCGCATCGCCGCCAATCTGGCCGAATTCGAAGGCATTGACGTACCGGTGGCCACTCTTGATGTCAGCCTCTACCGGGACGACCTGCGGGCGCGCGGCCAGTCCCAGCCTAGGGTTCAGCCAACGGACATACCCATGGGTATCCAGGGCAAGCGCGTGGTGCTGGTTGATGACGTTCTATACACGGGACGGACGATTCGGGCCGCCATGGACGCCCTAGTGGACTTTGGCCGCCCAGAGCAGATCCAGTTGGCCATATTGCTGGACCGGGGCCACCGGGAGTTGCCCATTCGGGCCGATTACGTTGGCCAGAACCTGCCCACGGCATTCGAAGAGCGGGTTAAAGTACGCCTGATGGAGACCGATGGCACGGACGAAGTTGCTCTTATCCTAGACGACCCAGTCCATTCAGACGAAGAATAGGTCGAATTTATGAGCCTCTCTAGAAAGATAGATACTCCGGAGACCGGCGGCGGCCTAGGCCAAGAGTCCGTGCCACGATTGCACGTCTTGGACTTGGACGATTTCTCCCGAGAGGAGATCTCCGAGGTCTTGAATTCCGCCCGCGGCATGAAAGAGGTGCTGGGGCGGGATATCAAGAAAGTCCCGGCGTTGCGCGGTAAGGTGATAGTGACCCTCTTCTACGAGGCCAGTACCCGCACCAGGATCTCGTTCGAAGAAGCCGGCAAGGTGCTGAGCGCCGATGTGATCAACATGTCGGCTTCGGGCAGCAGCGCCGAGAAGGGGGAGTCGCTGCTAAACACGGGGCTGACCATACAGGCCATGGGTGTGGACACAATAGTATTACGCCATCCCCATTCAGGTGCGGCCCATCTACTCGCGCAGCATTTGGATAAGGTCAGTATCATCAACGCTGGGGACGGCCTTCACGCCCACCCCACCCAGGCCCTGCTGGACCTCTACACCGTGCAGGCCAAGTTTGAAAGTCTTGAAGGCCTGAAAGTGGTCATCGTTGGTGATGTGCTCCATAGCCGTGTGGCCCGATCGGACATCTGGGGGTTCGCCAAAATGGGGGCCAAAGTCGTCCTGTCTGGACCGCCCACCCTGATGCCGCCTGATTTGATGCGCTCAAGCAAGAGCATGGTCCGGTCGCCCTTCGCCTCTCTGGTGGAGGTTGAAACCGATCTGGACAAGGCCATCGAGGGGGCGGATGTGGTCATGGCGTTGCGCCTGCAAAAAGAGAGGCAGCACGGGGGTTTCTTACCCAGTATGCGGGAGTACATACGCCGCTGGCAGGTCACCGACACCCGCCTGGGCCTGGCCGCACCGTCGGCCATGGTGATGCACCCCGGACCAATGAATGAAGGCATCGAGATCAGCAACAGCGTTGCCCACGGCGGAAGATCCAT
>VFHF01000214.1 GCA_009392095.1 SAR202 cluster bacterium | reverse complement strand
TTGTCGAGTCCATGACAGTAAATCGGCCTCTCCTCTATTACGTATGCTTTCCTAGGGCCAATTTCAAAAAACTGTGGGAAGAGATGATCGACGCTGGGATAACTCCGCCCTTCGCAAAGGAAGCGTTGGAGGATATCGGCTCACCCGACGACTATGTGACCACCGTAAGGGATGTTTCGGATCACGTTGAGATCAAGAAGGAATCATTGAATCACCACAAGACTCAGTTGGACCCCAACGGGCCATTCAGTTCACTTGCACCTGAATTTATGAACGCGTGGATGAGCACTGAGTATTTCTATCTCGCTCAACCTTCGAACGGCGAACCTCAAGAAGATATCCTGGCAGACCTGATCTAAGATGGCCTGTCCCGGCCAAATTTCCGACCAATTCCAAGAGGTAACAGATGTCCGTAGACCCGGTTAGCCTGCAAGTTTTGAAAAGCAAGTTCGAGTCTGTGGCCGAAGAGATGGGCGTGGCCCTGCAACGAACCGCCTACTCCCCCAACATCAAGGAACGCCGGGATTTCTCCTGCGCCGTGTTCGATCCCCAAGGCAACATGGTCGCCCAGGCAGCAGATATTCCAGTGCATCTGGGCGCCATGCCCGCGTCCGTCAAAGCCGCCCTTGAAGTATTCCCGGATTCTCTGAACCCCGGGGACATAGTGATGCTCAATGACCCTTACATGGGTGGCAGCCACCTACCTGACATCACCATGGTCGCCCCGATCTACGCCGAGAGTGACGGCAAGAAGGAGTTGGCCGGGTTTGTGGCCAACCGAGGTCATCATGCCGATGTTGGCGGCATGACCCCGGGCTCCCTCCCTTTGTCCACGGAGCTGTATCAAGAGGGGACAATCATCCCCCCCATCAAACTGGCCCGGCGGGGCCGGTTGAACCAAGAGGTCATTCAATTGATCTGCCGCAACTCCCGCACCCCTGACGAGCGTAAGGGAGACCTGGCCGCCCAGACCGCGGCTATCAAAGTCGGCGAGCAGCGCATGCGGGAAGTGACTGAGCGCTACGGGCTGGCCGAAACGCTGGAGCATATGTCAGCCCTGTTGGATTACTCGGAACGGGTAACCCGCCGGGCCATCGCCAAGATCCCCGACGGCCGCTACGAAGAGACCGATTACATGGACGACGACGGCCTGTCCCAAGAGTTGGTGCCGATAATCGTGGCCATCACAGTGGCCGGCGAAGAGATGACGATTGATTTCACCGGCACCTCGCCGCAACGGCCGGGCTGCATCAACGCTCCAGTGGCGGTGACGAGTTCAGCCTGTCTTTACGTGGTGCGCTGTCTTCTGGATGAACAGGCCCCGGCCAACCAAGGTTGCTTTCGTCCGTTAAACATCATCACCCCGATCGGGACTCTAGTTAACCCAGAACCTCAACGCGGCGTGGCGGCAGGCAACGTAGAAACGTCCCAACGGATAACCGACGTCTTATTCGGAGCTCTGGCCCAGGCCCTTCCTGATGTTATCCCGGCGGCGAGCCAGGGCACCATGAACAACATGATAATCGGCGGCCATGACCCGGTACGGAACAAACCATTCGTCTACTATGAGACCATCGCCGGGGGCATGGGCGGTAGGCCAGACAAAGACGGCATATCCGCCATCCACACCCACATGACAAATACCATGAACACGCCTGTTGAAGCGATGGAGTTCGCCTTTCCTTTGCGTCTGAAGCGTTACGCAGTGCGGCGCGGTTCTGGCGGAGACGGAAAGTTCAAAGGTGGAGACGGCGTCATCCGCGAAGTGGAGTTTTTGGCCCCCGCCAGGGTTACGTTGATGTCGGAGCGGCGCAAATTGCCCCCTCCCGGCTACCACGGCGGACATCACGGAGAGCCGGGCGAGAATGTGTTGTTGCGAGGCGGGTACGAAGAAATCACCCTGGCTGGCAAGGAACTGATAGATGTTAAAGCAGGGGATGTGATTAGCATCCGAACTCCGGGCGCGGGCGGATGGGGCGCACCTGAGGGGGAGCAAAATCCCTAATGCGTATGCGGCATGTGGCGCCCATAGTCCTCCTGTCTCTGTTCGCCGTGTTGCTGGCGGCCTGTTCCAGCGGCCCGACACCGCCACAGGACCTGCTGTTGGGGCCCGAAGATTTCCCGAACACTGAAGTCACCGAGACCGACCGAGATGACAGGGAAACCAACCTGGACGAACCTGCGGTCCAAGTGGAGTTGACCAGCCCTGATTTCACACTTTTAGAGAGTCTTGTGCTCTTCGCAGACGAAGACATTGCGTTTACGATCTTGGCGGGGATCAAACAGGACCAGATATCCCAGGGAGTTACACCGGAACCGATGAAAGGTTTTGAAGACAATTCCGGGGTGCTGAGTGAAAAATTGCACGGAGAAGATGCGTCTACTTTATTCTTTGTCGAAGGGCGGGCGTTGGTGCGCATCACCCTGAGCGGAGACCAACAGGCGGACAACGTGTGGGCATTTGCCCGGCTTGCCCGCAAAAAATCGGGTTCATGACCGATTGCAAGGCAATTACCTGTGGACGAGTTGAGTTCTGTCGAGTAAACTAGGGTCGGTTGCAGTGACACGGCTTGGCTAGATCATGGGCCTAAAAAGCCCTGATTGCCGGTTGATTGCAACAAAATTTCGCCAGGTTGGGGCCAGACGAGTTAGTCAGGCCAACAACGTTAGGAGATTAAGATGGTTAGATTCGCACGTTGCAACGCTCTGCTTTCGCTGGCTATCAACGCTTCCGGCAAGGGTTGCCGCTATGTCGCTAAAGGCGCGTCGGACGACGACGTAGTAAAAGACATGATGGAACACCTCACTTCCGTGCACGAGGTGGACCTGGATATGAAGGCCAACATCCTCGCGACGACGAAAACCCACAACGGCTAGGCCATCGAACAACCGTCACAGATCGGCTGCCAGCCGGACTAAGAAAAGCCCAGGTTATGCCTGGGCTTTTGTCATTGAATAAGATGCTAGATTAACTGCCAATTCAGACGAAAACCCTTTCCGGATACGTGGTTGGATAGATGGCCAACACCTTAGCCGGTTTGTCCGACTGATTGGTTATGGTGTGCTTGGCCCCGGCTGGTGCCAACAGCACGTCTCCCGGACCCAGAATGCGGGTCTCACCTTCCAGCTTTGCCTCAATGTTCCCTTCTACCACCAAAGTTGCCTCTTCGTAGCCTGGGTGAATATGTAGTGCCAAGCCGGCGCCGGGGTCGATACCGGCGCTGACCACCGTCAGATGTTCCCCACCGGTGTCCTTCCCCACAAGAGTGTTCGTTTGCGTGCCTGACGTGGAACTACCGCCTTGGGCATCCCCTTTCATAACGAATGGCACGGGTATCTCCCTTTGCACCTGTGCGATAGACTCTATGACCCTTACTTGCCGTCGTCGAAACTGACGATGATGACTGCGTTGGCGATTAGCATCCCGTCATTGCCTTCTACGCTGGGAATCTCGAGGCCGCCTTGAACTGCCACGCAGGTGCCTTCCCCGTTTCCATGAGGGAGCGTCGCCAAGACTGCTTTAGTGTCGACCTGGTCTGGCTTGGAAACGCCGATGGTTACGGCGACGTGCATATCGTCGGCTGTTTTACCCAACATCCGCTGGAATCCCAGGCTACTGTGATGAATCGCATCGAATACGGCCCGGGTGGCCGCTTTGGTATAATCGAGTCCATGGACATCCACGCCCATTCCCATCTCGGTGACGCATCGTACCATTGCCATTTTATATCTCCAATTCGAGGTCGGATCGGTTTCGCCGTTCTGCCGACCCATTACAACCCAGCCGCCCGGCCCCGTCAAGAGAATCTTGCTATCCGGTTGGTGATTGGATCCCCATGTTAGAAGCGTCATACCCGCCTAGGCTCTCCACTCGGCAGTGGAGGACCGGCCGCCGGAGCAGGTCCAACAGCACCTGGACCGGCCCGTCAGACAGGAAATGCTCTGGGATCACCAGGTCGTACCGCTCTTCTTCCAGCGGTAGGAAGTCTAAGCCCATCGCCACAGCGGCAGCCTTGACTCCGATTCCCATATCGGCGTTGCCCGAGGCTATGGCGGCGGCCACAGCGAGATGGCCCCATTCTTCCCGGTCGTAACCGGCCACCGTCTCTCCGGAAATGCCAGCAACGGCCAGTGCCCGGTCCAAAAGGTCTCGGCTTCCTGACCCGGCTTGTCGGTTGACCAGTCTGATTCCCGGATTAGCCAGGTCCGCTACGCCGCCGATGCCCTTGGGATTTCCATAGGCAAGAATCACGCCCTGCTGCCACGAAGCAAAGGTAACCAGCGCGCAGGGAAACGGCACCAACTGCTGTACCCAAGTGCTGTTGTAGGCGCCTGTAACATCGTCCAGTAGGTGGCAGCCGGCAATGTGGGCTTCCCCATTAGCCAGGCCCATCAATGCTTCGCGGCTGCTTTCTTCACCAGCAACCAGAGCGACGCCCCTAGAACGGAGACCCGATTCCAACAGCCCTACTGCCGGGTCGCAGCCCAGCATGACCAAGGTCGGCGAATCAATTTCATCTGAATCGAAAGGTTGCACGGTCACTCGTCCGTCTTCGGCTCGGTCGGTCACCAGGCCCTCGGCGGCGACCACGGCGTGGCGAGTGTTTCCCGCGCCGGTCAGAGGTCGGGCTAGCATCTTCTGGCCCACCCGGAATAACCGGGCCCGTTGAGGAGATTCCCCTGATGTCGGCTCAGATAAGGGACCTCCGACCAGCTCAGCTTGTACAGAAGCCGGTGGTTGTTCCGCTAGAAAGAAGAGTGATTCGATCCTTTCATTCAAAGCCTGGGCTAGCCGCAGAGACACCTCTGTGGAGGGGTTGGCATTACCAGATTCCAGAGTGGAATAAGCCTGACGGCTGATACCAGCCCTGCTGGCTAGCTCACCCTGGGTCAGGCCGACCTTGGAACGAATCTGTTTCAGGTTGTTTTGGAGTGTCTGACTTTTGCGTCGCATGGTTCAAAAGTACAGTAACCTTGATAAAACATCAAGTATACTTTACAATCGCTCGATCCCAAGTTATGCCCATACCCAACATGCCAACCCTATCGGTACCGCCATTAAAACAGACCAAGGTATTTTTCCTTCCGTTATTGGTCCTGATAGTTTCATGCGGTGGTGGCGGCGAGTCCTTACGGGTGTTTGCTGCGTCCTCGCTCATGGGCGCCTTCACTGAGGTGGCAAACGCATTTGAGGCGGAAAATCCTGGCGTTGCCGTAAAACTCGACTTTGGTGGTAGCCAGAGGATGCGTTCCCAAATTGAACTAGGGGCCAGAGGCGACATTTTCGCTTCCGCCGATTCCGTCCATATGGACGCACTAGTTGCCGCCGACTTGGTCTCCGGCACTCCGGTAGATTTCGCCTCCAATTCGCTGGTCGTGCTGGCCATGAGCCAAGGCCCGGTGGATGCGATCGCAGACCTGGCCAAGCCCGGTGTCAAAGTTGTTTTGGCCAACAGCAATGTCCCGGTAGGCGCCTATACCCGTGAGGTACTGGAGAATCTCTCCCAAGATCCCACCTATGGGCTGGGCAGTAGTTTCAAGGACAACGTGCTGGCAAACTTAGCCTCGGGAGAACCCAACGTCAACTCGGCCTTCCAAAAGGTGGTCCTGGGGGTGGTGGACGCCGGTATCGTATATGAGACGGAGACCCTATTGGCCTTAGAGGCAGAGACGCGGAACATCCATTTTATCCCGATCCCAACGGCGGCAAATGTGAAAGCCAATTACCCGATCGCCGTGCTGGCCGAAGCGGCCAGTCCGGAATTGGCCGATTCTTTCGTGAAGTTCGTCTTATCAGATCGAGGGCGAACCCTGCTACGGCGTCACGGATTCAAATCTCCATGATGGCAAAGTTAGGACGGTCAATTTGGCGGTGATGAATCCGGTAACACAGATCAGAAATAATCCGACTGGAATCCTGGGCAGCGGCGGCGCGGTCCTGTTCGTGCTGTTCATCGGAATCCCAGTGATCGCGTTGTTGATTCAGGCCGCCCAACAGAGCAATTTTCTGGACGCGGTTACTGGAGATACGGCCCTGACAGCCCTTAGACTTTCCCTCTTCACTAGCGTCATCAGCATGGCTGTGGTCGTGCTCTTGGGCACGCCATTCGCATATCTCTTAGCCCGAAGCGACCGTCTCTGGATCAGGGTTGTGGACAGCCTGGTGGAACTCCCGTTGGTCTTGCCTCCGGTAGTGGCGGGTGTCGCCATGCTGATGGCCTTCGGCCGAAATGGGTTGATCGGGTCAGGACTGGAGAGCATTGGACTGCATATCTCGTTCACCACCACCGCCGTGGTGTTTGCCCAGATCTTCGTCGCCTCGCCGTTCTTTGTCCGATCGGCCAAACTCGGGTTTCAATCGGTTGCCAAGGACTACGAAGACGTAGCCCAGACCTTGGGCGTCTCCCCCTTGCGAACATTCTTCCGCATAACGTTGCCTTTGGCCGCACCCGCCATGTTCACCGGCCTGGGCATTGCCTGGGCGCGGGCGCTCTCCGAATTCGGCGCCACAATGATGTTCGCGGGGAACCTGACCGGCGAGACTCAAACGATGCCGTTGGCGATAATGTCCGCCATGGAGAGCAGCCTCGACGGCGCTTTGGCGTTATCGGTGATACTGCTAGCTGGATCAGTGCTGTTGTTGGCGTTACTGGGTTTGCTTACCCGCCCGCGTTGGCAGGGTAGATGATGGAGAGCCAGACTATCGAATCGGCAGCACAAGGTTGGGTGGAATGCCGCGTTGGCGACTTCCATTTGGAGACCCATTGGGAAGTGCTGCCCGGCGAAGTGTTGGTCCTTTTTGGGCCATCGGGCGCCGGGAAATCGACAACACTTAGGGCCGTTGCCGGGCTACTGCGGCCGGTAAAAGGACACGTGGAGATTGGAGGGAAAGTCGTGTATGACAACGAAGACGGCGTCTGGGTCCCCACGCACCAACGGAGGATTGGCTATTTAACCCAGCAATATCACCTGTTCCCCCACCTGAAAGTGTCCGCTAATATCGCCTTCGGACTCCCCGACCGTGGGTCCTCAACCGGGCGGGAACGCGTGTCGGAGTTAACTAGCCTTTTCCAGTTGGACGGTCTGGGTGAACGCTATCCTTGGGAATTATCTGGAGGGCAGCAGCAGCGGGTCGCCTTAGCAAGAGCATTGGCGTCAGAGCCGGCGATGCTTTTGTTGGACGAGCCCTTCGCTTCATTGGATGCTGAGCTGCGGCGTGTCTTACGGCGGGAGCTCAGAGCGATGTTGACCCAGTCACCAGTACCGTTGATGCTGGTAACCCACGACCGGGAAGAAGCGTTGGCCTTAGGCGATTCGGTGCAAGTCATTAACGAAGGCCGGACCTTGGTCACCGGGGACCCTTTGGAAGTCTTAGGTCAACCGGGACAGGGACGGGTGGCCCGTCTTGTGGGTGTTGAGAACCTTTTCAAGTTGACGGTCCAAGAACGTAATTTTAGGGACGGGACAATGACCTGTGTCAGCCCAGGCCTGAAACTCGAGGTGCCACTAGATTCACGCATTGAGATTAGCCCGGAATCCGAAGACGGTCGAGAGCCGGTCACAGTCGGGATCAGGGCTTCGGACATCATTCTGGCTAAGGAGGACCTCGCCGGATCTTCGGCCCGAAACCGGCTGCCGGGCCGGGTGGTGTCCGTTGAGCCCCGCTCACCCGGATATTCCGTGACTCTGGACTGCGGCCAGCAATTCCGCTGCCACATCACCGGGGCGGCGTTCGAGGAGATGGGCATTGAGACCGGCCAACATCTATGGGCTGTCTTCAAGGCGTCATCATGTTTTTTAGTGGATAGAGAATCGGAGCCCGGTTCAACACCTGAGATTTAGGTCTTGCAGAGCTCCCTCGCCGGATTTTTCCACAATCTCGCGAATTCCGATCAACGATTGACGGTTGGGTCGACTCGTTGTTCTCAGGCTCGGTGATGATATCGGTTATGTCAACAAGGGAACCGGGTCAATCGATAGATTGAGATGATGATTTAATGGCTATCACGATTACGGAATCCGTCTGATATCGGGAATCAGAATACTCGATTAACTCTGTCCTCAGGATTAAGAATAGGCGTAAATTACGCTTGCAACGCGGATGTTAATGGGTATAATGTGCCCCAGGCAAAACCAGGGTCAAATCGAGCGGGTTTCCAAGACAGCTAGGGATGGGATGAGATAGACGGGTGTTTCTAACCGGCGTCACTTGACTGGTAAAGCCAAACTAGGGGTGAAGAGACCCAGGAGGTCAATCAGTGGCATTAGCAGACAGGACACTAACTTGCGTGGAGTGCGGCGGAGAATTTATCTTTACTGCGGGCGAACAGGAGTTTTTCCAGGCGAGGGGTTTCGGCAACGAACCCAAGCGCTGTCGTAGCTGCCGTGCAGTGCGCCGCTCCGAACAAAGGTCTGGGGGTATGTACCAAGACGGACCAAGGGAAATGTATCCAATCACCTGCGCTGAGTGCGGCAGCGACGCCATGGTGCCTTTCCGTCCCCGGGGCGACCGGCCGGTCTATTGCAGTGATTGTTTCAGCAAGATGCGCGCCCAGTCTTCACCAGTCGACTAAGCTGGGCCGAAGCTTCGCGGAACCAAAAAAGGGCTGACGATCGTCAGCCCTTTTTTATTTCTGGTGTTTAATCCCCTTGGTTTTATCAGCCGGGCATTTGTCGGATTGAAGCCATGACTTAGCAGCGGATACAATGGCCTCGCTCTTTTGAAAAACTTGACGCCAATAAGCAAGACCTAAGGCCTCAATCAAATATGAAATTCAACGACCTAAGAGAATTCATAAGCTTCCTAGAAAATAAGGGCGAGCTGCGCCGGATCACTGCACCAGTAAGCCATGAGCTGGAGATCACGGAGATTACGGACAGGGTGATCAAGGCAGGCGGCCCAGCTTTATTGTTCGAAAACGTCACCGGTTTCGACACCCCATTGTTGGTCAACATGTACGGCT
>VFHF01000213.1 GCA_009392095.1 SAR202 cluster bacterium | reverse complement strand
GACCTTTAGGTCCGGGAAGATATCTATTCAAGAAGACCATCCAATCTGTGTGCATTCAGGTTTTTGACGCGACACAGTTTCTGATATCTGGAGCATGCGGCGCCACAGCAGCGATCCCGAAGTGCTGGCAAAAATCATCGACAAGCCGGATAATTGCCCGTCCGGCGCCCTAGCTTACGC
Organism: SAR202 cluster bacterium; assembly: GCA_009392095.1. GTDB lineage: Bacteria > Chloroflexota > Dehalococcoidia > Lucifugimonadales > UBA3495 > UBA9611. The sequence goes on along the minus strand of VFHF01000213.1, from coordinate 18,887 downwards.
TTTTGGAGTCTGGCGGCGAGATAATCGAGCCGGACCTGAGAAGATCAGGGACTCTTACGTCGGACTGAATTTTGGAACCTAGACCGATTCCTCTTCCTTGGCGCGTTTGACGTCTTCGATTACCTTGGGCTCCAGGTTCGCTGGGACTTGGTCGTAGTGGTCGAATTCCATTGAATAGGAGCCCCGGCCCTGGCTCACGGAACGCAGATCCTGAGCGTAACGCTGGACCTCCGCCAATGGCACCTCGGCTTCTATAAGAGTCACTCCGTTGTCGGGGTTCATGCCCAGGATACGGCCCCGCTTGCCATTAAGGTCGCTGATTACCTCACCGGTATAGGCGTCGGGCACCGTAATCGAGAGCTTGACCACTGGCTCCAAGAGCACCGGATTGGCGTCGCCGACACCCTGTTTTAGTGCCTGGACACTGGCAATCTCGAAGGACATGCCCGATGAGTCTACGTCGTGATAGCTGCCGTCGTAGAGCACCGCCTTCAGGTCGACCAGGGGGAACCCGGCTAACGATCCCTCGTCCAGACCCTTGGTTACGCCTTTTTCAACCGAAGGGATGTACTCCTTGGGAATGCGGCCCCCGGTAACCTCAGTCTTGAACTCGAAACCTTGGTCACGCTCCTGGGGCTCAAGCCGGATCAGGACATGTCCAAACTGCCCGTGACCGCCAGACTGTTTCTTGTGGCGGTACTCGCTGTTCGTGATCTTGGTAATGGTCTCCCGGTAGGCCACTTTGGGCATCTTCACGCGGAGGTCGGCGCCGAACTTACGTTTGATCTTCTCCAGCGCGACATCAATCTGCGCATCTCCTAGGCCGGTGATCAATGACTCGCTGGTGTTGGCGTCCCGGCTGAATTGGAGGGTGGGATCCTCTTCCACGATTCTGTTTAGGGCCATGGACATCTTGTCCAAGTCGTCCTTGGATGCTGGGGTAACCGCCATTCGGAAGTAACCAACGGGTTGTGTGATCCTGGGAAAGGAAACTGAATTCTCACGGCTGCACAGCGTGTCGCCGGTCACCGTGGACGACAGCTTTCCGATGGCCCCAATGTCTCCAGCTGTAATCTCGTTTACATTCTCTTGGTTCTTGCCCTTCGGCAAGTACAACTGCCCGATGCGTTCTGACTGCTCTTTGTTGCTGTTCCAGGTCTCGGAGTTGCTCTTGACCGATCCCTGATAAACCCGGAAAACGGAGAGCTTTCCGACGAATGGGTCTGCGGTGGTCTTGAAGACGAAAGCCGCCAGCGGGGCGGCAGGGTCGACCTCGTATTCCGCCGCTTCTGTGCCCTTGAGGAGTCTGGCTTTCTTCCCGTCAACCGGAGAAGGCAAGAAAGAGCGGGTGGTCTCCAAGAACTCTTCGACACCGATGGCCTCCGGGGCGGAAGATGTGGCCAATATAGGCACTAATTCGCCGGCTAGTACCGCGGTGCGCACACCGGAGATTACCTCATCAACAGAAAGTTGTTCGCCGCTCAGGTAGCGGTCAGCCAGATCGTCGTCACTCTCGGCCGCAGCTTCGATCAGACGATCCCGGGCTGCGGAGACTTCGTCAGCAATCTCAGCGGGTATATCCGCTGGGGGATTGATGATGCTAACAACGCCCTTGAATTCTTGGGCGTCTCCCAGAGGCACCTGAAAAGGGATGCATTGGCGGCCGAAGGATGCTTGGATGTCTGAGACGTTCCGCGCGAAGTTGGCGTTTTCCCGGTCCATCTTATTGACCACGAACATTCGGGGAATGCCGGCGGCCTCACACATGTTCCACGACCGCTCAGTGCCCACATCGACGCCGGAGGGTGCGGCCAGTACGAGGACTGCTCCTTCGACCACTCTAAGGGCGCTTACAACCTCGCCCAAGAAGTCGTCGTATCCGGGAGTGTCCAAAAAATTAATCTTGGCATCGGCATCGACTATCGACAGCAGCGCTGTCTGGATGCTGCTCCCCCGCTTCACTTCCTCGGGCTCAAAGTCGGATACCGTGTTGCCGTCGGAGATCGTTCCCATGCGGGTGGTGGCTTTGGTCGTGAACAGGGCGGCCTCGCCCAAAGACGTCTTTCCGGATCCGGAGTGGCCGAGGAGAGCCACGTTTCTCAGGTCTTTAGCATCCATGTTTGGCATCGCTCCCTTTCATATTGGTGATGGGGAATGGGCCATCTGGCCGTAATGGCCCAGTGGACGTAGCAACGGGGTTTGCTTTACCTGGTTGTTAATATCCGCCGTCACGCCCGGAACCCGGAATCTCGAACCCGGAATTCAGATGGCGTATCACGAAATGTGGCAGTATTCTATGGGTTTTCCGCCAGTCGCGCAATGTCGCAGTGGAAGCCTGGTTTTGACGGCCATGCCAAGAGGCTGTTTGACACCCCAATGACCAAAGATATAATGGGCAGTTACTAAGACGGAGCACGTGTGGAATTCGGCCGTCCGAATGGCCGGAGGTGGCGCGGCCCCGCAGTAATAATCGTCGAACAAAGGCAGGTATTCATGCCCAAGAAAGAGATCGTCTCCACCGACAAAGTCGCCGTCGGAGCGGCGCCCTTGTCCCAAGCCACTAAACTTGGCAACCTGGTATTCGTGGCCGGAAACACCGGCCGCCATCCGACCAATGGCGAGGCAGGCAAGGACATCAAAGAGCAGACCAGGTACGCATTAGAGCGGATCAAACTGATCTTGGAGGCCGCCGGCTCGTCGATGGACAACGTTCTGACCAACACCTGCTACGTCACCAACAGGGACGACCTTCCGGGTTTCAATGAGGTCTACGCTGAGTTCTTCACACACGATCGACCGTCCCGGACCACCGTTGTCGTCAACTTTGGGGACGTCAACAACCTGGTAGAGGTCACCAGCACGGCCTATATCTCAGACTAAGGTCCAGGGAATAATGAAAGGCAGGCAAGCTCCGGCGCCGGGTTTCAACCAGGCATTCAACGACCAAGGCCGGTAGGAGGGTTCAATGGCTGCTAGAGCTTATATCTTGATCGAGACCCAGGTAGGAAAATCGCGGGAGGCGGCCGAGGCCCTCCGGTCCTTACACGGCGTGCCGTCGGTGGACATCATTACCGGTGCATTCGACATCATAGCGTTGGTGGAAGCGCCGGATATGATCTCTATGGCCGACTTGGTCACCGGTCAGGTCCAGTCGATCCCCGGAGTAACCCGCACCATCACCTGCGTCGCCGCTTAGATACAAAAATGTTCGCGGCTACGTTACCGTCGGTCTAGACGACTTTTTTATAGATAGTATGCGACCGGTTGGTTGCGTGGGGACGGATCTGGCTTGCCCAGTCTCCCTTCTCTGACTCCGTTACCCACCCTTTAGAGGTTGGGACCTCAGGCGAATCGATATCGTATAGCGCGGCGTAACGGGCCATCCCCTCTTTGTTTGTGGACTCCACTTTGTAACGGACGCAGCCGTTCACGCCCGGCGCCTTCACGATGTTAGGCACGTGTTGTGTGTCGTAGACCCGGTTGAACTCGTCTTCCAATTCAGCGGGTATATCCATCATTACCAGGTAGGCGTATTCTCCCATGTGGGCCCCTTCTCCGCGTTTTTGTTAGTTTTGGGTTTGTCTCCGGGTGTACCGACCGGTTGACGCTAGGCTAGCCTGGCCGTAGAATCCAAAGCTCAGCGACCGGTTGTGTGCCGCTCCTTCAGCGGTTCTTCCGCCTCGGCGGACCGGCCGCTCTTTTTATCCCGTTCTAGCCAATCAGTACGTAAGCGCCGACTTCGTGCCCTCCGGCAGGTCCACATCCAAGGCGTTAAGGGCGTGGGCCAACGTATGGTAGTAGCCGGTTACAGCCAGGATATCCACCACACCTGCGTCCCCAACCATCGCCCTCACGGCTTCAAAGGTAGCATCGGAGATTCGGTGCTGCCGCAACAGTTCAATCATGAATTGCACGATGGCGGCATCGTTGGTGTCCAGTCCATTGGGCGCCCGGTACTCCCGAATGGCGGCGATTACTTCGTCAGGTAATCCAGCCTCTTTGGCGGCGGGTTGGTTGACCGTCCAAACATAGTGCCCGCAAGCTTCCCGCGCGGCTGTGAGGACTGCCAACGCTTTGATCCTGGGGTCCATCGGCGTGTTGTAACGGGCGTAAGTCCCCAGCCCAATCATGGCTGCTGAAGCTTGTGGATTGTTCAGCAGAGCAGCGTAATTGCGGGCAACGCCGCCCCGGCTGGTCTCGATATCGTCCCAGATCGCCTGGCCGGCGGCGTCCATGTTCTCCCTGGTGGCGTACGGTACTCTTGTCATGCTTGCTACTCCTGGTTCCTTGGCTTGATTGTTTATTTGAGTGATGGCTGAAATAAAAACAGGCCAGGCTCCCGAAAAGGCCTGGCCTGTTTTTGATCTAACTGGATTAGTCGGCAGCGGCCTGAAGCCCCGCCGGTTCGCCGTCCTTGGCCCACAGAGCCTCCAGGACGTTGCCCGGCGTCATGGGCAGGTGGTCCATTCGGACTCCCGTGGCCCTGGCGATGGCGTTGGCGATGGCGGCCATGGGAGGAACGATAGGCACTTCGCCGACGCCTCTGACCCCGTAAGGGTGGCCTGGGTTAGCCACCTCCACGATGATGGTATTGATCATCGGCAAGTCCAGGCTGGTTGGCATTCGGTAGTCCAGGAAGGAGGAGTTCTCCATCCGGCCATCGGTGTTGTAGAAGTATTCTTCATTCAGAGCCCAGCCGATTCCCTGCACCACGCCACCCTGCATCTGTCCTTCGACATAGCTGGGGTGGATGGCTTTGCCGGCGTCTTGCACGATGGTGTAGTCCAAGATCGTGACCTTGCCGGTCTCAGGGTCCACTTCGACATCGACAACGTGAGTGCCGAAAGCGCCGCCAGCGCCTGAGGGGTCGACGGTGGTCTGACTGGAGATTCCGCCGCCCGAACCGGCTAGCTGGCCGGCCAACTCCTTGAAGGTTAGCCTCAGTTCAGGGTCGGTCTTGTGTTGGTAAACGCCTTCGGACAGTTCGATGTCCTCTGAGGATACGTCCCAGATCGAAGCCGCGCGGTCGATCATCTTTTGCTTGATGGCCTGGGCGGTCTCGTAGGCAGCCCAGCCAGTGGCGAAAGTTGTGCGGCTGCCGCCGGTCATGGCGGTGTATCCGATGGAGTCAGTATCGGCCACGCTTGGATGGACATCCTCAGCGGGTATGCCCAGCACCTCGGCTGCCTGCATGGCGATGGAGGCCCGGGTGCCGCCGATATCGGTGGAGCCTTCAACCAAGCTAACAGTGCCGTCGGCGTTGACCGAGATGGCGCAACTGGACTGGAAGCCGATGTTGAACCAGAATCCTGTGGCCACACCGCGGCCGCGGTATGGCCCCTTGAGTTCGGTGTTGTATTGGGCCGAATTCTTGGCCGCTTCCAGACACTCAACATTCCCGATTACGGGGTAGATAGGTCCGTCAACTCGGCGGGTGCCCTCCTTGGCGGCGTTCATCAGCCGGAATTCCAGAGGGTCTAGGTTGAGTTTCTGCGCCAAGGCGTCTACCACCTGCTCACCGGCGAATGCGGCATTAGGGGCGGCGGGCGCCCGGTATGGGGCGACCTTGGGTTTATTCACGAGCACGTCATACCCGTCAACGTGCATGTTTTCGATGTCGTAGGGTGCGAAGATACACTGGGTGCCGGCGCCCACCAGAGAGCCGGGGAATCCGCCTGCTTCGTAGGCCAGGTAACCTTGGGCGGCGACGATCTTGCCGTCCTGGGTGGCCCCCATCTTCACCTTTATGTAGGTGCCCGACGTCGGCCCAGTGCTCTCGAACGTCTCGGCCCGCGTCATGGTCATCTTGACCGCGCGTCCGGTCTTCTTAGAGAGCAGAGCGGCCAGAGGCTCGAGGTAGACCGGTATCTTGCCTCCGAATCCGCCTCCGATCTCCATGGGAACGACTTTTATCTTCGAGACCGGCACATCCAGCAACGGGGCCATCGCGTCCCGGGCTGTGAATGCGCCCTGGGTGCTGGTCCAGATGGTGATATCGCCGTTCTCGTTCCAAATGGCTGAAGCCGTCTGAGGTTCCAAGTAGCCCTGGTGCACCATCTCGTTGGTGAACTCTTGCTCGACGATCACGTCAGCAGCGGCGAATCCTTTCTCGATATCGCCCTGGGTGAACTGAACGTGAGTAGCGATGTTGCTCTTCTTGTCTGTCCGCTCGCCCAGATCGGTGGTCGTCAGGTCTTCTTGGATCAACGGTGAGTTGTCGGCCATGGCGGCGCGGACGTCCATCACCGGCGGCAGAACTTCAAAGTCAACCTTGATCAGGTCTAAAGCAGCCTCGGCCACGTGCTGGTTGGCCGCTGCAATAGCTGCGATAGGGTGACCTTTGTAGACGGCCTTGGTCCGGGCCAGCAGATTGTCGCTGGCCATCTGAGTGCCGCGCGATGCGCCATCTTTGTTGGCGCCCGGCATGTCGGCGCCGGTAATCACTGCTTCCACGCCTGGCAAGGCCAAAGCTTTGCTGATGTCGATGGACTTTATCCTGGCATGGGCGTGAGGACTGCGCAGGACTTTGCCGTACAGCATGCCGGCAGACTGGTAGTCTCCGCCGTATTTTGCCCGCCCGGTCACCTTATCGGTGCCATCGTGGCGAATGGGCCGGGTGCCCACAACTTTGTATTCAGTGTTGGACAGGACGATGTTTTCTGCCATCGAGTCTACCTCACACGTAATTTAGTGCCTGGCTGAAGATGGCGAAATTGTACCACAGCGGGCAGAATCTATGAGAGAATGGCCGTCGAATATTCCCCGTCCGCCAACCACTAAAAGACCCATGGACATCGGGAGAGATATGGAACCTTTGAAAGACATCAAGGTCTTGGCAGTTACTGTGTATCTGGCCGGACCCTTCTGCTCTATGAACCTGGCCCGCATGGGCGCAGAGGTGATTAAAGTCGAGATACCCGGTAAAGGTGACCCGGTGCGTGGCAACGGACCATTCGCCGGGCCGAAGGGCACTAATATCCAACGCCAGACCGATGATGACATCTCCACCCGGTTCCTCAAGCGTACTCAAGGCGTTAAGAGCGTCACCATTGACCTCAAAACGGCCAAAGGCAAGCAGATGTTCCTGGACATGGCCAAAGAATGTGATGTGGTCCTGGAAAATCTGGCGCCAGGCTCCCTGCGCCGCATCGGACTCGGCTACGAGGAAGTCGCCAAGGTCAACCCAGGGATCGTTTATTGCTCCATATCCGGTTACGGCCAGACCGGCCCCTACGCTGACAAGCCGGCCCACGACCCGCAAATCCAAGGAATGGCTGGTCTGATGGACATCAATGGTGAAGAAGAACGCCCGCCTGTGAAAGTTGGTATTTACATCGGCGACCTCGTCACGCCCATGTTTGCCTGCTACTCCATCTTGGCTGCCCTGCGGGAGAAAGACCGCACCGGCCAAGGTCAATACCTAGACGTATCGATGATGGACACCCTGGTCTCCATGATGTTCATGGAGAACCTGGAAGAAACTATCGCCGACGGCCTGCCCTTGCGCACCGGCAACATCAGCCGTAGCGGGCCCACCGGCCTGTACGAGACCAAGGACGGAGACCTTTCGTTAACGGTGACCAGCGACGAGCAATGGGGCCGGCTGTCCAGGGCCCTGGACGCTCCGAACCTGCTGGAGAATCCCCTATTCAGTGACTACGTGGCCCGCACCACTAATGTGGAGGCCGCCCGCCAAGAAATACAGCGTTTGCTTGGCGAATTTAGCCTGGATGACGCCCTGGAACGCCTGGAGGAGTTTGATGTTCCCTGCGCCCCAGTGCGCACCGCCGAGCAGGTTATGAATGACCAGCATTTTTGGGACCGGGGTAGCCTGTTGCCCATGCTGAACGCAGCGATGGGTGGCCCAGTAGAAGGCGTTGCCTCAGGGTTTCCGGTGAAATTCTCCGGAGGCGAGCTCCCCATCTTGCCTGGCGCGCCAACTTTAGGCATGCACAACAAAGAGATTTTCGAAAAATTCCTGGGTCTATCCGAAGAAGACCTAAAAAAGCTGGCAGAAGAAAACGTAATCTAGCTGAACGCTGACGGCTACAAGCTGTCAGCCTCCGAAGGAGCTCCCTATGGCAACGGCCAGACCGCTGCGGACGTCAATGTACGTCCCAGGCAACAAAGAAGACTGGATGCGCAAAGCACCCCAATACGGGTCCGATGCACTGATATTGGACCTGGAAGACTCGGTGCCGGTCCCCAACAAATCTGAGGCCCGCGTCCTGGTTCGCAAGATGCTCGAAGAGCTGGGCGGCGAGAAGCCTACGCTGACCGTCCGGGTCAACCGCCTGGAGACAGGACTCACGGGCGGAGATTTGGAGGCCATAACCTGTCCGCAGCTCTACTGCGTCTTACTGCCGAAGGTTGAAAGCGCGGCTGATGTGGTGGAAGTCGATAACCTGCTTTCCCACTTCGAGCGTAAAGTCGGGATGGAGGTGGGCACGATATTCATCGACCCAGGTATGGAGACCGCAACCAGCATTCGACTGGCCTACGAGATCGCATCGGCTTCACCCAGGGTAGCGCACATGGGGGGCAGCGGCGGCAAGGGCGGCGACACCGCCCGGTCCATCGGATTTGAATGGACCCAAGAGGGACTTGAAACTCTCTATCTGAAGTCGAAAGTGTTGATCGACGCCCGTTCTGCCGGGGTGCCTTATCCCATGAGCGGGGGTTGGATGGACATCCACAATCTGGACGGACTCCGGGCCTTGGCCATCCAACTGAAGCAACTGGGCTACACCGGCATGCACCTAATCCACCCCTCACACGTGCCGGTAGTAAACAAGGTGTTCTCGCCTTCACCTGAGGACGTGAAACACTGGCAGGGCCTGATCACTGCCATGGAAGAGATGCGGGCCACCGGCGGCGCAGCCGTAACTTTCGACGGAGATATGGTGGACATTGCCCACGAAGAGACCGCCCGCACCATGCTGGCCGTCGCCAAAGAGATGGGGGTGGAAGGGGCCTAGGCCGCCCTAGCTGATGACACAAAAGATGGAACGGCGAATAACCCTGGAAGGATGCGTCAATTTTCGCGACTTAGGTGGCTATCGAACTGGTGACGGGCGCACGGTCAAGTGGCGGCGTTTATTCCGAAGTGATTCTCCGAGCTCGTTGACCGACGCAGATGTCCAGACTGTCACCGGTAGCCTGGGATTAGTATCCGTCGTGGACCTGCGCAGCAACGCGGGCACCACCTCCAACGATGGCCGAGGTCTTCTGGCCGAGTCGGGTATCGGGTACCACCAATTCCCGTTTCTGGAGGCCCGTGGGCTTTTGCCGCCAACCTCCGGAGAAGAGGTGGAAAAACGCCTGACTGATATGTACCAGTGGATCTTGATGAACGCCGGCGCCCTGGTAGCCCAGGCATTTGCCACGTTGGCCCAGCCGGTGAACCACCCCGCTCTGTTCCACTGCAGCGCTGGGAAAGACCGGACCGGCGTATTGGCCGCCACGACTTTGGATGTTCTGGGAGTGGCCCGGGAGCAGATTGTGGAAGACTTTTTAGCGACCAACGAAGTCATTGACGCCATATTGGACCGGCTCAAGAGGATGCACGGTTTTGCGAACTCCACCAGAGAGGGCATCATGGCCCCCAGAGTTGCGATTGAGAAGTACCTAGACGGTACTCAGAGCGAGTTCGGGGGCTCCGAGGCCTTCCTGGTTCACCACGGCGTCCACCAAAGCACCATCGACAACTTCAGGGAGTCAATGCTGGAGTAAAAGCTGTTAGCTATCAGAAATCATCTTTTAGCGTTGGCGGGAGAGATTGAATGACCACTTTCGTATTGGTGCATGGCGCGTCACATGGTTCATGGTGCTGGGACAAGGTTGTTCCGCTGCTAGAAGCGCAGGGCCATGATGTGGTTGCCGTCGATTTGCCCGGTAATACCTACGGCGAGTTCGATATCCCACCTGGCCAGGTGACCCTTGATACTTATGCCCAACATGCCTGCAAAGTTCTAGACCAACAAGACGAGCCGGTGGTCTTGGTTGGACACAGTTTGGGCGGGCTCACCATCACCCAAACAGCGGAATACCGCCCGGATAAGATTAAGACCCTCGTTTACTTGACTGCTTTGTTGCTTAGATCCGGTGAGGCAATGTTGCCTGTGTCATCACGGGACCCCGAGACTGTCCGTGCGGGACTCCAGAGGGATTCATGGGCGGTTTCGGAGGATTTGAGTGTCGCCATCTACCATGAAAATTCTCTCAAACCCCGGTTTTTCAGTGACTGCTCAGATGACGACACCGCCTGGGCCAAGTCAATGCTGGTCCCCCAGCCGTCCGGCCCGTTGATGGACCCGATGAACACCACAGAGGAGAATTTTGGGAGAGTGCCCAGGGTCTATATCGAATGCCTACAGGACGGCGCACTCGAGCTTGCGTACCAGAGGGACATGCAATCCAACCTCCCCTGCGGCCGGACTATCAGCATGGATACTGGCCATTCTCCGTTCCTGTCCGCGCCCCGAGAACTCGTCTGGCACCTGGTCTCGGTCTAGCCACGTAGCCAAACCAGGTTGGTTTGGTTATCATGGCACCACCTGAACAGGCATAAAATTCAACCGCAAAATCGGAGGCAGCAATGGCTAACAAGAAAGGAACTGGCTTGATGTTGGTTGGAGCCGACATACCTGCCGATAAAGAAGCTGATTTCAACCAATGGTATCAAGAGGAACATCTACAGGAATTGATGGGCGTTCCCGGCATCTTGAACGCGGCCCGCTACGAGGCCACCAAGAGCGGCCCAAAGCACCTGGCCGTCTATGAACTGGAGAGCGTCGATGTGGTTAACACCGATGCCTTCAAGAACCGGCCCCGTACTGAGTGGGGACAGAAGGTATCCCCTAGTCTCATCGGCACCAATTTCTTCAATCTAGTTCTGGATATGATTCATCCAGGCGCGCTCACCGACGATATCGCCGGCAGTGACATGGCCAACGCACTTCAGATCGGCCGGATGGACGTTCCCGCCGCCAACGACGACGATTGGAACGAATGGTACAGTGGTGTTTACGTGCCTAACTACGAAAAATGCCCCGGCGTAATCCGCGGCCGGCGCTGGCGGGCCGTGCGGGGTGAGCCTCAATACGCCACCGTGTACGAGTTCGAGAACGAGAACGTTTCGGAGACTGAAGAGTGGCTGGAACAGCGGGAGATTCATCCCGACAACTCCCGTATGCGGGACGTCATGACCCATGCGGCAGGCTCGCCTGGAATCTGGAGGAAGACCTTCCAACTCTAGGCCGCCTCTCCGTTCAAGCACTCAGCTTGGAGAAATGCTCCGCGCCCGAAGTCCCCTCAATCCATTCGGGTGCGGACTAACACCGCCCATGGACGCATCGAAACAGCCTATCCTCTCCCATTCGGAGCGTAACCACGGCCACCGCTCGGCCAGCCGGCGCAGCCTCAGCATCTCACTGGTGCTGATCATGGCCTACATGGTCGTTGAGGTGGTCGGTGGGTTGGTCTCCGGCAGCCTGGCTCTCCTAGCCGACGCCGGACACATGCTGACCGACGCCGCCGCCATCGGACTGGCTCTGCTGGCGATCTGGGTCGCCGGCCGTCCAGCCTCCATCGAACAGACCTTCGGGTTCCACCGCACCGAGATTCTGGCGGCAATGCTCAACGCCCTGAGCTTGTGGTTCATTGCTGCTCTGATATTTTTTGAAGCCTCCCGCCGCTTTGACGACACCCTAGACGTCGATGGCGGACTGATGCTGGGCGTAGGCGTCGCAGGGCTTTTTGTGAACATGGCCGCCGCTGGGGTCCTGCACCGGTCGGCGGGAGAGAGTCTGAACGTTGAAGGGGCGTTCCTTCACGTGATCGCCGACCTTCTGGGTTCGGTGGCAGTGGTGGTTGCGGGCGTGCTGGTCCTGTCATTGGGTTGGGATATCGCCGATCCGATATTCGGCATAGTCATCGGCGTGCTCGTCCTGGCCAGCTCCTTCCGGTTGCTTTGGAAGGTCGTACATGTTCTGATGGAGGGGACGCCGTCCCACTTGGACCTGCACCAGCTATGCCAGCGCTTGGAGGAACTGGATGGTGTGACCGGCGTACACGATATCCATGCCTGGTCCATCACCACTGGATACGATGCGCTAAGCGCCCACGTCACCGCCGACGCCACGGTGATGCAAGACCCCAATCCGGTCTTACAGCGGCTGCGGGAAATCGCCTCCAGCGAGTTTGGCGTTGGGCATGTCACCATTCAGTTGGAAGACTCCATGGAGAACTGTGCCGAAGACCACCACATCGAACACCCGGAGGGATTGACCCCGAATCACCGCCATGACGAATCCTGAATCGCGGTGTCACCGTACTACGGTGGGCTCGAACTAAGAAAAATGGGAACCACCAGTATCAAACTCAAAAACATTAGCCTAGTGGCCTTGATCTTCACGCTTTTTACTTTCGCGTCGGTGTACCCTGTGGCCGCCCAACAAGGCGTGCCTATCGATAGAAATTCCGGAGTGGATATCATCGCCGGGCCTCATAACGTCACCGTTGTGATGGTCAACCAAAACCTGGCCGCCGGATTTATACAGATGGCCCTGTTCATCACGGTTGCCGACACTGGAGCAATTGTTCCCGACGCCAGGGTAATAATCATGGCCGATAACGAAGGGCAGGACTATGAAGGGTGGGCTACTGCTCTCAACTCCCCGGCAGACCTTGAGCGGTATGACGTCCGTATGAACCTGGGTTCCACAGGCGAATGGAAGATCAATGTGGACGTTTCTAGTTCTTTGGGCCAGGGTGGTGCTGAGGCGTTGACCTTGGAAGTGCCGGCCTTGAACCGCTACACAAGTGGTAGCATGGTGTTCTTCGGTATTTTCGCCGCAATGATGCTCGGAGTCGCCTACCTCTTCTGGAGCGTGAAACGGAATAACCGCCGGAAGAGGGAAGTCGCCCAGGGTGAGTCTTAAGGCTAGGTGATGACTAGAGCCGGGCGTACCATACTCTTTGCCCTACCCGCTTTGGCCCTGTTGCAGCTGCTGTGGGTCATGCCTGCCCATGCCCACCAGGGTATAGAAGCGGGACAAAACCCCTTCACCGCCTGGAACTGGAATCCCCTGGCGACCTTGCTTATATTGATGGCCGCCTATGTTTACCTGAACGGCCTCAGCAATTGGGATCGGCCTAGCCACCCCATCAGCCGCTGGCAGAGAGCATCTTTCTTCACTGGCCTGTTTGTCATTTTCATAGCGCTCCAGTCGCCCTTGGACAATTTGTCCGATCACATGTTGTCCTTCCATCAACTGCAGCACTTTCTGTTGCGGATGATGGCGCCGCTATTGATACTGCTAGGCGCGCCGTTGACGCCGATGCTGCGCGGGCTCCCGCCCTGGATTCTGCAGGGATTCGTCAAGCCGATAGTGCGCAACCCGTTGGCCCGTGCTGCCTACGAGAAGTTGACCAACCCCGTGATCACCGTACTGATCTTCATGGGAGTGTTGTACCTGTGGCAGTTTCCGGGCGGGTTCAATCTGGCTCTGCGCAACCAGTTTGTCCACGCCATCATGCACATGACCATGATGTCCTCGGGATTCATCTTCTACTGGGCAGTGATTGACCCTGCCCCTCGCCGTTCCCGCGTCCACTACGGGGTCAGGGTCCTGTACCTAGGCCTGATCGTGCTGCCCAACACAGTCTTAGGGGCGGTCATCACATTCTCCAAGGGCATCATCTACACCGGATATGAGGACGTGTACCGACCTTTTGACATGTCGCTGCTGACCGACCAACAGATCGGTGGTCTGTTGCTCTGGGTGCCGGGCGATATGATGAGCATCCTTGTGGCCGGGATCGTCATGATCATGTGGTACGAGCGTGAAGAAGGTGCCAACCAGGCCAAAGCGCCTCCACCTCCCACCCAGCCGACGCCCTAACCCCCATCCTAACCTTCCCTCGGCACGGGAGAAGGTTAGGATGGGGGTTAGAGTTTTGTTTACGATTTGATGGTGGAAAGCACGGCTCTCCGCCATCTGTAACCCTGAGTAAAACGAAGGGTCTTCTACGTTGAGATTGGAAGATTCTTCGTCGACTTACGGCGCTCCTCAGAATGACGGTTTTGTGGCGAAGGGGGTTGAGGAGGCATACGCCACCGCACTCCCCACTTGACCCCCCAACTCCCCAACCCTAGGATGTATCGTAAGTTGTATTTGGCCCAACTCCACGGGGGAGGCGCAACGTGACGAACGGCAACCAGAACACACGGTTTAGCTGGTTCATACCCATCGACGGCGACGGCGCACGGGCCGGCACAGTCAGGGCCGAGCGTCCCCCAGATTTCGACTACCTGCGTCAGGTGGTGCAGACCGCCGAAGACCTGGATTACTATTCGTTGCTGATCCCCACCAGATTTGCCAACGGCCTTTTCGCCGAAGACGCCCCGTTGGCCGAGACTTGGACCACCGCCACCGCCCTGGCCGCCGTGACCAAACGCATCCGCTTTTTGATCGCCGTAAGGCCGGGGTTCGTCGCTTTGGGACTGTTCGCCCAGATGGCGGCTGCCCTACACCAGATATCCAAGGGTCGCATCGACATCAATATCGTACCTGGAGGCATACAAAACGACTTTGAACGGGTGGGTGAGTTCACCGACCAGAGCACCCGCTACGAGCGCGCCGAGGAATTCATCGCCGCCTGCCGCAAACTGTGGACGCAGCCGGGACCGGTGGAGTTCCAAGGTGAGCACTACAAGCTGAAAGACGCCTTCTGCTCCCCCATCCCTGAGGGGCAGCCGCCCCAGTTCTACCTGGGAGGGGCCTCGCCCAGGGCCAACGCCCTTTCCGGCCGCCAGGCAGACGTGCACTTGAACTGGATCGAGCCGCTGGCGGACTCGGCGGCTCGGTTCGACGCCGTGCGTGAGGAGTTCAAGAACGCTGGTCGGACGCCCGGCCTCGGCATCCGCACCCATTTGGTCGTGCGTGATAAAGAGGAAGACGCTTGGAAGGCGGCCAACGAGCTGATCGACCACGCGGACCTGGCGGTGAAGGCTCAGCGTAAGGCCGCCGTCGCCGGCACTGCCTTGGTGGGGGCAGCGGCCCAGGCCCAGGAGGCCGTCAACCACATTGTCGCGCCCCACTTGTGGAACGGCCTCTCAGAGGTCCGAGTCAACTGCGGCACTGCGATAGTAGGGACACCCGAACAGGTAACAGACGTGCTGATGGGGTACTGGAAACTAGGCGTAGACGAGTTCATCCTCTCCGGCTTCCCCCACGTAGAGGAATGCCAACGCGTGGCTGCAGACGTGCTGCCGTTGCTCAGGGAAAAGATGGCGGGGGCTTAAATTCTCCGGGTTTTTCGGAAGTTGCTATTCAACCATATAAAAGAGCTTTTTCGAGAAGATAAAGTATTTGGATGATTTTGTAGATGTTGGACGGGCATTGAGGCCGGGTAGAAATGAGGCGAGCCAACTTCTCGACCCCCTAACTAACCGCCGGCCTCTTCCCTGACCATGGCTGTGCTTGCTCAAAGGCTGCGCTTGCTTGCAGTACCTTGGCCTCTGCCCCCCGTGGTCCGATGATGTGCAGGCCGATAGGCATGCCGTCTGCTGAGTAGCCGCAGGGGACGCTGGCGGCGGTCTGGCCGGTGATGTTAATCAGGTAGGTGAAGGGCAGGAACCCCCAAAATGGCTCAACTTCCCGGCCCGCGATCACGCTGGGACGCTGTTCGATAGGGAATGCCGGCACTGCCATTGTGGGCGTGATCAGCAGGTCGAAGTTGTCGAAGAATTCTTCCATCTGACGGCCTAGCCGGTCGATCTCGTAGATGGACCGTGACATGTCGGCCCCGGTTCTGGACTCGCCGTGCAGAATGGATCTCAAGCCATAGTCGGAGAAATCGTCCCGGTGTTCCGCCAAAAGATGGCCATAGGAAGTGAACGCCGCCGTGGCGAAGATGTCCCAGAAGGCATCGAAAGGGTCTTCTAGCTTCAGTTTGGAGTCTTCGACCGTGGCGCCCATTTCCCCAAACAACAGGGCCGCCTTCTTCGTTATAGCCCCCACTTCCGGGTCAACCGCTGCGAACCCGTAGTCGCCGCTCCAGGCAAGCTTCATACCTTTCACTCCCGCGCCTAGGGTCGCGCTGAAATCCGGGGCGGGTGTGCGTAGCGAGGTGACATCACGCGTGTCCGGTCCGGCTACCACCTGGAGCAGCAAGGCCGAGTCGGCCACCGTCCGAGTGATTGGTCCAGATTGGGAGAAATGGTTGGCTGCGGGGCGTCCGTAGCCGCCGTAGCGTGGCACCCGGCCTTGGGTAGGTTTGATACCGTAGACGCCACTGAAACTGGCCGGAATGCGGATGGAGCCGCCGCCGTCGGTACCCATGGACACGGTGCAGAGACCCGCTGCCACAGCGGCTGCCGCTCCGCCGCTGGAACCTCCGGGCGTGCGTTCTGTGTTCCAGGGGTTGCGGCAGGGCTCGCCCAATTCGTTCTCGGTGGTGCCCGATTGGCCAAACTCGGGCGTGTTGGTCTTGCCCAGCATGATAGCGCCGGACGCCTTCACCCGCTCAACCACGATGGAATCCATGTCCGGAACCCGGTCTCGGAACACGGCCGATCCCATAGTGGTTCTGACTCCCTTGGTCAACTCCAGGTCTTTGATCGATATGGGCACTCCGTGCAGCGGCCCAAGCTCTCCGCCCTTCTGCACCGCTTCATCGGCAGCATGTGCGTCGGACAGAGCCTGGTCCTGGCAGAGGGTTAGGTAGGAATGCAACTGGGGATCCAGCAGGTCGATACGCTTGAAGAAGTTCTCGGTGGCCTCCAGCGACGATATCTTTTTTTCACGGATGTTTTGTGCCAAGTCCACAGCGGACATGAAAGCTAGTTCGGCGCTCATTCCAGTCCTCCCAATGCTATAATCGGGCCTGTTTGGCGACCAGCCTCAGGCCGGTCCCTTAAGTCTGCCTAATGAATGGCGCAATTATAGCGGCGATGGCGTCGGCGCACCACTGATGTACGCCCATACCGCTTTAACTTCGGCCACAACTCACCGAGGAGTGATTTTGTCTCTGGTAGGAATAATTGCAAACCCAGCCGCCAGCAAGGACATCCGGAGACTGGTTGCCCAGGGCCGGGTGATACCCGACTGGGAGAAGGTGAACACCGTGCGGAGGGTGATGCTGGGCCTCCAATCGGTGGGCGTTACCAACGTCTTGGCCATGGCCGATAGCTCGAATCTGGTCCGGCGTGCCTGCGATGTCCCCAACCTATCTATCGACCTGGAATTCGTGGATATGCCCTCCTTCTATTCGGAAGGTGACACGGTGCGGGCGGCGGCGGCCATGGCGGAGCAGGGCGTCGACTGTCTGATAACCCTGGGCGGCGACGGCACCAACCGTGCGGCGGTGGTCGGCAGCCGGGTTCTCCCCATGGTCGCCATTTCCACGGGCACCAACAATGTTTTCCCCACGATGGTCGAAGGCACCTTGGCGGGTTTGGCGGCAGGGATGGTGGCCAACGGCCGGCTGGATCTGGCCCAGGTTTCGCAGTCCAGCAAGATCATGAACATCTACGTCGACGGCGAACTAAAGGACATCGCTTTGATCGATGTTGCCCTTTCTAAGGAACGGTTCGTGTCCACCCGGGCCATCTGGGAGATTGACACACTCTATGAGGTCTTCCTCACCAGGGCTGAACCGGCGTCCATCGG
The DNA here is from genome assembly GCA_009392095.1 of SAR202 cluster bacterium. Lineage (GTDB taxonomy): Bacteria > Chloroflexota > Dehalococcoidia > Lucifugimonadales > UBA3495 > UBA9611. Next base: position 1,212 of record VFHF01000213.1, on the reverse strand, counting down.
CCTTTCGTCCATCGGTGCACGCTTGGAAGCGGTCTCTTTAGCTGACGAAGGTGGGCTGCAATACAGCATCGCCGACTCAGAAAAATCAGAAGATGGAGAAGGTTCTTCTAACCGCACTGTGCTCGCGCCCATCGCTCCAGGCGTGGTCCCACCGGTGCTTATCTCGTCCTGGCATCGGATGGCCGACGGCGAAAGGTTGATCATCGAGAAACGAGACTGCACGGTGGCCTTGGACGGCGAGCGGTCTTTCTCCGTGAACCTGTCCCAGCAATTAGAGATGGAGGTCCGCCGTGAAGGGCCTCCAGTGATTGACGTGAGTCTGGCCCTGAAAATTGCCGCCAAACAAGGGCTGTTCGACTTGGCGCCAGAAAACTAAACCCCGCTGTGCTAACTGGCTTCGAACTTTCCTTCGGATTACTGGCGATTGTTGCCTCCTCCTTTGTCATCGGCACAGTCGGATTTGGATTCGCATTAGTTGCAGCTCCCGTACTTCTGCTGTACCTGGAGCCCCAGCAGGTGGTGGTGGTGATAAACAGTCTCATCGGTCTGATGATGGTGCTGGTGCTGGTGCGGACCTGGCGTCATTTGGAGATTCGGCTCGCCATGGGCTTGGTTCTGGGTGGGATGGCCGCTACTCCCATCGGAGTCCTAGGGCTGAACTCAGCTAGTCCAGGAGTCTTGCGGGTAACCATCGCCATCGTGATCATATTCTTGGCATTAGTCAGCCTGAAAAATGTCCAATTGCCCTTCACCCGGACCAGGATGGCGGGCCCGTCCTTTGGTTTTCTTACTTCTCTGGCAACGACCACCATCGCCATTGGCGGTCCGATAGCCGCGATCTACGCCGTCTCCCAAGAGTGGAAACCGGAAAGGGTCAGAGCCACGTTGGCGCTGCTCTTCATCGCGTCGGACATAACGGCCTTCGCCCTCTACTCCGCCACTGGCCTGGTGAGCAGGGACACCCTGGCCAATATCGGTGTCATGATTCCAGGGATGATTACCGGGTTTGGTCTGGCCGGGTTGGTGGTGAACCGAATCAACGACCGGATCTTCCGCCACGCGATGATCGCCGTAATCGTGGTTGCCGGGAGCGCGACGCTGGTCCGGGAATTTAGCGGGGTTTAAGTTAAATTCGGCCGTTTCTGTCTACTCCGGAATAACGGAAGGGGCTCTGCCGAAATTAATCAGCAGAGCCCACTTAGGTGTGAACCA
>VFHF01000212.1 GCA_009392095.1 SAR202 cluster bacterium | reverse complement strand
CTACTTGCCATTCTCGGGCATTCCCAAATTCGCGGCTGGCCCACGCGGTGCGTCTCCTGACAGAATCGTGTCAAAAAACCAAGAAGCAACTTCTCTAGGAATTGGCGCTTGAGCCAGGGCGCACCGAGCAGGAACGGGAACGCTCGTTGGTGCTTCACGAAGCTTCCAATAGGGTGGCCGCTGCCCAAGACACGGACGAAGGCTGGGCCTGATTGTTAACGAGGCGACACGACTGCTCGGATCGACTGGCACCTCGATAAAGTGCTTAGAGGGCGGCGTATTGGTTCCCGCCGCCGGTACAGAGAGCACTTCCGAGTTTCTTGTCGGAACTGCCGAGCCTATGCCTACCCTTTGGGCAGTGTGACTTTGCTAGCGGTCCTAGCGTCTTTCACATACGGCGCCTACCGGATGGGTCTGCGGCGTGAGGATTAACGCCAGATAATCCTGTCACAGCACTTTAGCGGCAAGCTATAATTTAGGGCCTAACAAGGGTGCTCCGTTATTATCAAAGTTTGGCGGGACACCCTTGTAGCGTCACTCATCAGTATAGAAAGCGAGGCCCTATCATGGCGAACAACTCAACAGCCTTCGGTTACCTGCTGCCAACCCGCGAAGTGGTCATGGCTCCCGGAGACCCCGATTTCGGGTCGATGATAGGTCTGGCTGAAGCGGCCGAAGGGTATGCCTTCGACTCTGTCTGGTGCGGAGACAGTATTCTGGCCCGGCCACGCCTGGAGGCCCTGAGCACGCTTTCGGCCATCGCCGGGCGCACCAAACGGGTGAAATTGGGCACAGCCGTCTTTCTGCCGGCCTTGCGCAACCCCGTGGTGCTGGCCAATGAAGTCGCTAACCTGGACATCGCATCCCAGGGCCGAGTCATCCTGGGCGTTGGCATCGCCACCAAGACGCCAACCGTCGAAAAGGAATTCAACGCCTGCGGCGTTTCATTTAGGCACCGAGTCAGCATCTTCGAAGAGTGTGTGACGGTCATGCGGAAGCTCTGGACCGAACCCGAGGTCAACTTTGACGGGCGCCACTTCAAGCTAGACGGAATCAGTTTAGGCCTGCGCCCGGTGCAGAAGGACGGCATCCCACTCTGGATGGCGGCCAGCGCCGAGAAACCCCAGCGCCGGATGCTGAAGATTGGCGACGGCTGGTTCCCAAATTCCACCTCTCCTGAGGCATTCGCGGAGGGTTGGCAGCAGATTGAGGCGCTCGCCAAAGAATCGGGCGATGATGCCGGCCGTCTGCATAAAGCCCTCTACACGACCTTAAACATCAACGAGGACAAGGCGCAGGCGGACAAGGAGATGCGGGAGTTTATCGAGGGATACTACAACACTCCCTTCGAGACCATGTCCCGGACTCAGAGTGTCTTCACCGGCAATGTGAAAGAGGCCACCGGATGGTTAAAGAGCTTCATCGACGTCGGCGTACAAACCATCGTGATACGGTTCGGCGGGCCCAACCAGGCTTCCCAATTGGAGCTGTGCGGGAAAGAGATTTTGCCGCAGTTGCGGGGATAGATTATTCGGTTGAACGTCAAACCCGCTTTTAGGGAGTCCGGCCCTGCATCGATTGGGTGCGGCTGAAATACCCGGAATGCGTATGATTGATAATTCCAACGATGGTCTCGCATCCGGGGCAGGTGATTATCAGGACTTCCACTCCGTTTCCGCTCCCAAAACACAAACAAAGCGGAGGCTAAGAACTCAATGAATGATGGTCGCCAAGCCTCGATCGAAGTGAATTCTTCTTTTCTTAAGTTTGGCAGCATCTCAATCCCAGAATCTGCGGGACTTCAACTTCTCCTGCCCTGCAACGAGATAGGCCAAAAAGTACACGACTCTATATCGGCTGTTTATAATTCTATCGACCCGTCCTAGTGGGTGGCTCAGTAACATGATTGACATCTCCGCTCTCAAAGTTATAGTGAGACGCAACCCGACCTAGCGACGGAATCGTACTCATCCCGTATAACTCCAATTTGGGGGAACTAAATTGACTACAACCACTAACAGCCAGCAGTCACCGGAAGCCAGCCAATACGATGTCGTCGGCACCAGGCCGATACGTCACGACGGTGTCGATAAAGTCATTGGCGCGGCCAAGTACGGGGCCGACATCCAGCTTTCCGGCATGTTGCACGGCAAGGTGCTGCGCAGCCCTTATGCCCACGCCCGGATCCGGTCCATCGACACGAGCAAGGCTGAGGCGATATCCGGTGTTACTGCGGTTGTCACGTCAAAAGACTTCCCCATAATTTCAGACTCGATAATCGATCTGAGCGAGACCCAGGGCAACGCCCGCCTGATGGCGGAGCACGTTATGGCTGCCGACAAAGCTCTATATAAAGGCCACGCCGTTGCCGCGGTTTCAGCCACCAGTCCCCACATCGCAGAACTAGCTTTGGAGGCGATCGAAATCGATTACGAGGTCCTGAAACCAGTCCTTAGCCTTGAAGAAGCTATGAAAGAAGACGCGCCGCTGCTCCACGACAACCTGACCACTTATTTCAAATTGGAACGTTTCGCCAAGGGCGATGACACCGGGGCCAAGAGCAACATTGCCAGCCACATCCAACACAAACTGGGAGACGTTGAAGAGGGGTTCCAAGAAGCCGATGTGATCGTCGAACGGGAATTTACCACTCAAACGGTCCATCAAGGATACATAGAGCCCCACGCTTCAACGGCGACTTGGGCCGGAGACGGACGCCTCACGATCTGGACCTGCACCCAGGGTTCTTTCGCCATCCGTTCATCCTGTGCGGCCATCCTGGACATCCCTGAATCGCAGGTTAGAGTCATCCCCACCGAAATCGGTGGTGGGTTCGGAGCCAAGATAACGACCTACCTGGAGCCGGTAGCCGCGGTCCTTTCCAAGAAGAGCGGCCGTCCGGTGAAATTGGTCATGAGCAGGAAAGACGTTTTTGAGGGCACCGGCCCGACGTCTGCCTCCTTGATGCGAACCAAGATCGGCGCCACCAAAGATGGCAAGATCACGGCCGCCCAACTATGGATGGCCTTTGAGGCGGGGGCCTATCCCGGCTCACCCATCGGCGGCGGGACATTGTGCGCCACCGGACCCTACAACATCGCCAACCTCTTGGTGGACGGCTACGACGTGGTCTGCAACAAACAGAAAGTCCAGGCCTACCGCGCACCCGGACAACCCCAAGGGGCCTTTGCCGTGGAGCCAGTCATCGACGAACTGGCGGAAAAATTGGGCATCGACCCGATCGAATTCCGGCTGATGAATGTCTCCAAAGAGGGTGACCGCATGCCCAATGGCGTGCCACACCCCCATTTTGGAATCAAAGAGATGGAAGAGGCCATGCGGGCCCATCCCCATTACAAGACCTCTTTGACAGGCCCCAACCAGGGACGAGGGGTCGCAGTGGGTTATCGGTGGCAGGGTGGCCAGGCGTCTTCGGCCACCATCACGGTCAACAATGACGGCACGATCAACCTGGTCACCGGCTCGGTCGACATCGGCGGATCCCGTACCGCAGTCGCCATGCAAGCCGCCGAGATCCTTGGGATAAAGGCTGAGGACGTATCTCCCACCGTGGTGGACACCGACACCATCGGATGGACCGGCGTCACCGGCGGCAGCCGCACGGCATTCGACACCGGCCTCGCCGCTATCCAGGCCTCTGAAGAGATCATCCGGTTGATGAAGGCCCGGGCGGCCATAACCTGGGAAATGAAAGAAGAGGACGTATCTTTCGACCACGGGACGTTCCTCTGCGCCAAGACCGAAGACACCATTAGCTTCAAAGATTTGTCGGCGCGGCTGATGCGCACCGGCGGGCCGGTCACCTGCTCGGTTTCGGCCGCTTCACCCGGCAGCGGGCCAATCATCGCCGGCAACCTGGTGGATGTGGAAGTAGACCCAGAGACCGGCAAGGTAGACATCTTGCGGTTCACCGCGTTCATGGACGTTGGCACGGCAATCCATCCCGCCTATGTTGAAGGGCAGATTCAAGGAGGCACCGTCCAGGGCATCGGTTGGGCGCTCAACGAGAGTTATTTCTACGACGATGAAGGGTCGATGTTGAATTCCAGTTTCCTGGACTACCGCATGCCCACGTCATTGGACGTGCCAATGATTGAGACGGTGATGATTGAAGTACCAAACCCCAAGCATATTTTCGGGGTCCGGGGCGTCGGCGAAGCGCCGATAATTCCCCCGCTGCCGGCCTTGGCCAATGCCATATCCGACGCCATCGGCGTCCGGATGCTTGACCTGCCGATGACTCCCGACGTGATCCTGACAGCTTTGGAATCCAAAGAGGCATAACCGCTTCTGCTGTTCTTCTTGATGATTGACGGACGGCTGTCCAGCTAGCCGATGGCAGATACACAGCCTGCTGGGCAATCGCCCAAGCCTTGGTCTGAAAGAGTCAAGGGCCTGCTCCTACTTAGGGATTTCCGGCTCATGTGGGCCGCTGGCGGTCTGGACAACACCGGACGTTGGATGGACGTGGTGGTCATGGGCCTCCTGGTGTTGGAGCTGACCGACTCCGCCTTTCAAGTTGCCCTGCTCTTCGTGTTCCGTTGGGTGCCCATGCTGGCGTTCGCCCTGATCTCCGGCATGGTCGCCGACCGGGCTAACCGCTGGGCGATCATGATGGTGTCCCGCATGGTGGCAGTAACCACAACGGGTGCGGTCCTAGTCCTGGTTCTGGCCGACGCGGTAGAACCATGGCATGTTTTCATTGCCTCGTTCTTCCTAGGCGGGCTCTTCGTCTTGGAGTTTCCTTCCCGTCGCTCATTGATCTATGACTTAGTTGGCAGTGACCGCATCGTTAGCGCTATGTCCCTTGAAACCATCAACTCGACTCTTGGTAGGTTCATGGGGCCTTTCTTGGCCGGTCTGCTGATCGAGTTGACCGATTTCTCGGGTACCTACATAGTCTTGATGGTCGTCTATATCGTTGCTTTCGTGCTTATTCTGGTGATGAAAGGACGTGGGCCGGTCCGGGCGCCATCGCCATATGCCTTTTGGAGCACGGTTTCCCGGGGCTTCAAGTATTCGTTGAATAACAGCGTCATCCGCAGCGTGTTGCTCATCACTCTGATCATGAACGCCATGGCCTTCAGCGTTGAGTCCCTGTTCCCAGTGGTCGCCAAGAACCATCTGGGCGTGGGGCCGGGTTTAACTGGGATCCTGATCTCCGCTCAAGCTATCGGTTCGCTGGCGGCGGCGTCAGTGATCGCTTCCTTAGCGGTGATCCGTTACCACGGGCGAATATTTGCGCTGGGATTGGTACTTCAACTGATAAGCCTGCTGTTCTTCGCACTGTCGCCTTGGTATCCGGTGTCGTTTTTGATGTTGATGTTAGCCGGGTTAGGCGCAGCCGGCTACAGCACTATGCAGAGCACGATAATCCTGATCTCGTCGGAGCCGGAGATGCGGGGAACGGCCCTCGGCATGCTGGGCCAGTGCATCGGTGTGGCAGCGGTCGGGGGACTTGCCGTTGGAGTAGTCGCCAACTACTTCAGCGCCCAGGCAGCCGTGGCGATGAGCGTATCGTTGGGACTCCTGCTCTTGATACCGGTTTTGTCCTTCTCGCCTTTGCTCCGGCGTCCGATCTCACCGCCGGGCGAGTCTGCAGAGCCAACTTAAAGAGCCCCTTCCGCCTCCAATTCAGACACTTCATCAGCAGTCATGCCTCCCAACGTACAGAGTACCTCTGCGTTGTGCTGCCCAAGGGTTGGGGCTGTCTCTGCCGGGGATTCAACGCAGGCAGTAAGACGGGCCGGGGTCCTTACGCCTCGGAATGTCCCACCCAGGGTGTCGCCGGTGTCTACAAACATCTGGCGGGCCACCAATTGGGGACACTGTGCCAGGTCGGCCACGGTCTGGGTTACTCCCATGGAGAAACCGATCTCGGTCAGCTTAGCCGCAACTTCAAACTTGGGGATCTCGGACGACCATCCTTCGATGGCCGGGATGATGTGCTCGAAGTAAAACTGGCCGTCCATGCCAGGACCAGCCAGGTACCGGGCATCCCCCTCCAGGAGGTCTTTACGGCCGACCAATTTCCATAGATCCCGCATACGGGATTCAGTGCGCACGCCAGCCAGCACGCAATAACCGTCCTTGGCCCGGAAGGTTATGCCGGCAGTGGCCAGCCGGTCTCGGGAGCGGGCCGGGTTATCTCCGGTGGCCTGAAATGAGTTCATGTTGCTCTCGATATGTGAGACCATGCACTCGTACATCGCCATATCCACGTACTGACCCCGGCCGGTCTTGCGCCTGGTCTCCAGCGCCAAGACGATTCCCAATGCCGTCCAAACGCCGGGAATGGAATCACCAATGTTATCGCCCACGCTTTGGGGCGGGCCGTCGGGGTCTCCGGTGATCTCCATCCAGCCGGACATGGCCTGGATCGCCAGGTTGTTGGCCGGACGGTCTGAATACGGACCGCTTAGGTCTTCACTATCGCCGTATCCGGTGATACTGGCATAGACCAGACCCGGATTGATCTTGCTAAGGTGGTCGTAGTCCAACCCTAGACGCCGGAAGGCCCCCGAACCCCAGTTGTCTACCAACACGTCCGAGTTGCGGACCAGTTCTTCGAAGGCGGTCTTGCAACGGGCATTACGAAGATCGATAGAAACGCTTTTCTTGTTACGATTCACTCCTAAGAAACGGGAACTGGTCTCTCGGCCGTCCTCGGCCTTTATGAACGGCCCACGGCCCCGGGAAAGGTCTCCCGAGCCGGGGCGTTCGATCTTGATCACATCTGCGCCCATGTCCGCCAAAATCATAGAACAAAATGGGCCGGCCACTATATGGGTGGCATCCAGTACTCTGATACCATCCAGAGGCAGAGGCAGTTTTTCGACTGCTTGGGTCATTGAAACACCTCGTGGGTCCATCCCAACCTTGGTAGCCGAGACTTGGGAAAGACACGTTTAGTCATGTTTACCAGCATTCTACACTGCGGCATCTTGATCCAGTGAAACCAGAATATGGAGTCTGACATTGAAAGTTAGAGGCGTATCCCACATCGCGGTCTGTGTGGCCGATCTAGAAAAATCCCTGGAATTCTACCGGGACCTCCTGGGGCTTACGGTGAAGATGCATTCCACCCAGGAGATGGCGCAGCGGCCGGGTGCGCAGTCGGAGCATATCTACGAACGTCCCAGAAAGTCGCGGTCGGTGGCCGACGTATACGTCGACGACCCCGAAGCCAGCCAGCCATATTTGGTGCTTACGTCCCATCCGGGGGACCTGGTGGGCGGCGTCCCAATTAAGTTGGACCAAAAAGGTATCAGCCATATCTCTTTTGGGGTAGAAAACCTCAATGCCTTTGCCCAAGAGCTGGTCGCCAAAGGCGCGTCATTGGCCGGAACCATGGACGACTTCACCGATGCGGAGGGCAACGTACGGACCATTTTCCTTTACGACCCGGACGGCATATTGGTTCAATTCGACGAAGGCCCACCGACCTATTGATCGATGGGTAGCCTGCAAGCCCCGGGTCCCCTAGAGGCATCAATGGTCGGCCTTGGCCGGTTATCTCTGCTTGACCGCTACCTTACCGTATGGATTTTTTTGGCGATGGCCACCGGCGTCGGCAGCGGTTACTTTTGGCCTGTGATATCGGAGTTTTCCGAATCTCTGTCGGTGGGCTCCACGTCTATCCCGATCGCGGTCGGCCTGATACTGATGATGTACCCACCGCTGGCCAAAGTGCGATATGAGGAGCTAGGCGAGGTATTCCGGAACTACCGCATCCTGGTCCTGTCACTGGTGCAGAATTGGGCGATCGGACCGGTGTTGATGTTTTTCCTGGCGATTATCTTCCTGAGGGACTATCCGGAATTCATGGCCGGGGTGATCCTTATCGGGACGGCCCGCTGCATCGCTATGGTGATCGTTTGGAACGAGCTGGCGAATGGTGACAGCCAATATGCCGCCGGACTTGTAGCGCTCAATTCCATATTTCAGATACTGTTCTACTCGCTCTACGCCTACATATTCATAACCGTTCTACCCCCCTGGTTCGGGCTGGAAGGCTTGAAGGTGGATATAACCATTGCCCAGATAGCCAAGAGCGTGGCGATCTACCTCGGCATACCGTTCTCCGCAGGGATATTGTCCCGGTACGTGCTGATGCGGGCGATGGGCAGGCTTTGGTACGAGCAGATTTTCATTCCCAAAATCAGCCCCATTACTTTGATTGCCTTGTTGTTCACGATATTGGTGATGTTCTCACTGAAAGGCAGCGTCATCGTGGATATCCCGCTGGACGTCGTCCGGATAGCGACTCCCTTGTCGATCTACTTCGTGGTGATGTTCTTGGTCTCCTTTTATATGGGCAAGAGCCTGGGAATCGACTACTCCAAGACAGCCGCCGTTTCCCTCACCGCGGCCAGCAACAACTTTGAACTAGCCATCGCCGTAGCCGTTGGTGTTTTTGGCATCGGATCTGGGCAGGCGCTGGCGGCGGTGGTGGGACCGCTGGTTGAGGTGCCGGTGCTTATAGGCCTGGTCAACGTTGCCCTGTTCATTCAGCGCCGGTATTACTTGTCGGAAGCAACCTAGAACATTCTATGAACATCCGATCAAACGCAGTGACGGCCCAAAGATGTTGACCACATTTGGCGTCATCGCCGTGACGATCATGTTTCTTTCCTACTGGACCGAGGAGCGTTCCAGGTGGTTAGTGCTCATCTTTGCCGTGGGCTCTGGCATGACTTCCTTATACAGCGCCCTGGAAGAGGTATATCCCATCACCGTGATAGAAGGGTTATGGGCGTTGGTCGCCCTTCAGCGATTCGTTAAAAGACACCAACGGGAAAAGATAAAAACCGGCTCTGATTAGGCGCCGGCTTCCAACGCAGTCACTGGTTCCAGATCATTAGTCTGATGATTCATAACGACCAGCGGCACATCAGAGAATTCTCGTAATTCTCTTATCACTGCAATCAGAGTTTTGTCTGGAAAGTCCGATTTCAGAAGGACCAGGTCTAGCGATTCCTCCTTGACCAGTTCCAACCCGCGCGTGCCGATAGTGGGAATCGAGTAAAACACCCAGACCCGCCCG